>CALPZT020000355.1 GCA_943328365.2 Bifidobacterium breve
GGCGATATCGACCGGCATGTGCGGCACCGACTGGCAGCCATCGACGATCCCGACCGCACCAACCTCGTGGGCTCGGTCCATGATGGCGCGCACCGGATTCACCGTGCCGAGGATGTTCGACTGATGGACCACCGACACAACCTTCGTGGTGGAGTCGATGAGCGTGTCGAGATTCGACATGTCGAGCCGGCCCTCGTCGTCGACGGAGAACCAGCGAAGGCTCGCGCCGGTCTTCGCGCAGACCTCCTGCCAGGGCACCAGGTTCGCATGGTGCTCCATCTCGCTGATGACGATGCTGTCGCCCGGCCCGATGATGAAGCGTGGATCGATCGATCGCCCCCCTGCTCCCTGACGTGCCAGGGCCGATGCATTGCTGAAGGCGTACGAGCATAGGTTCAGCGCCTCCGTCGCATTCTTCGTGAAGACGATGTTCGACGGGGCTGCGCCGACAAAGCCAGCGATCGCCTCGCGCGCCTGCTCGTAGTGGATTGTCGCCTCCTCTGCGAGCGCGTGGGCGCCGCGATGGACGGCCGCGTAGCTCGTTTCGTAGAAGGAGCGCTCAGCATCGAGGACCTGGTACGGCTTCTGCGAGGTGGCGCCGCTATCGAGGTAGATGAGCTCCCTGCCGTCGCGAACCGTGCGCGCGAGCAGCGGGAAGTCCTTCTTGATTCGGGCGACATCAATGCTCATGGCGGGTGGGATCACGATTCCTAGGCGGGTTGGGCGGCGGTGATGAAGCGCTCGTAGCCCTCGGTCTCAAGGACCTCGGCAAGATCGGCCCCGCCGCTCTCGACAATGCGCCCGTCGACGAACACGTGGACGACGTCGGGAGTGATATAGCGCAGGATCCTCGTGTAGTGCGTGATGAGGAGGGTGCCGGCACCGGATGACTCCCGGTACCGGTTGACTCCCTCGGCGACGATGCGCAGCGCGTCGACATCGAGCCCGGAGTCGGTCTCGTCGAGGATCGCGAACTTCGGGCGCAGGAGCGCCAGTTGCAGAATCTCGTGGCGCTTCTTCTCGCCACCAGAGAAACCCTCGTTCACACTGCGCTCGGCGAAAGCCGGGTCCATCTGAAGATCGGCCATGGCCTCCTTCATCTCCTTGACCCAGGTGCGCAGCTTCGGCGCCTCGCCCTTGACTGCAGTCACCGATGTGCGCAGGAAGTTGGAGACGGAGACGCCGGGAACCTCGACCGGGTACTGCATCGCGAGGAACAGGCCGGCGCGCGCCCGCTCGTCGACGCTCATGGCAAGGACATCCTCGCCATCGAGGGTGATCGAGCCGCTTGTGACGCGATACTTCGGGTGCCCGGCGATCACGTAAGCGAGTGTGGATTTGCCGGAACCGTTCGGTCCCATGACCGCGTGGGTGCGGCCTGACTCGACGCTCAGGGTCACGCCGCGCAGGATCTCCTTGTCACCGGCATCGGTGTCAATCGAGGCGTGCAGATCGTTGATGACGAGTTCGCTCATTGGTTGTCCTTCAGAGTCCGTTGATCACTGGGCTTGGGTTGTGGAGGTGACGTCGATGGGAGTCGTCGCGACTTCGACGACGGTGTCGTCGCCCTCGCCGCTCAGACGTACCTCGTAGACGGGGACGGCCGCGATCGCCGGCAGGGTCATGGCGCTACCAGTGCGCAGGTCGAACTGGGAGCCGTGCAGCCAGCACTCGATGGCACATCCGTCGACCTCGCCCTCGGAGAGGCGCACATCCGCGTGGGAGCAGACGTCACGGATCGCGAACACGCCTTCGGCGGTGTGCGCGACGGCAATCGGCGTTCCGTTGAGTTCGACGTGCACAGCTCCGTTCAGCTGAACATCGGCCAGGCGGCAGGCAACGACGAACTCAGTCATCGGACGCTCCCTCGTCGGCCATGCCGAGTCGGGCCGAGATCCGCTGCATCACGTCGTCGCGCCATTCCGGCAACCCCAGCCGGCCGACAACATCCGCGAAGAACCCGCGAACGACGAGCTGGCGCGCGAGGTCGGCGGGGATTCCGCGCGACTGCAGGTAGAACAGCTGCTCATCATCGAATCGGCCAGTAGCGCTCGCGTGGCCGGCGCTCACCACATCGCCCGTCTCGAGCTCGAGATTCGGCACGGAGTCAGCGCGCGGTCCGTCGCTCAGGAGCAGATTGCGGTTCATCTCGTAGGTCTCGGTCCCGATGGCCTCGCGGCGCACGAGGACGTCGCCGATCCAGACCGTGTGGGCATGAGCCCCGGACAGGGCACCCTTGTAGATGACGTTGCTCGAGCAGTGCGGCTGCTCATGCTCGACGAAAATGCGCTGCTCGAGGTACTGCTCGCCCTCGGCCAGGAAAACGCCGAGCAGCTCGGCGCGCCCGCCGGGACCGGCGTAGTGCACCGACGGCAGCAATCGCACCGCCCTGCCCCCGAGGGTGACCGTGCAGGCGGTGAATCGAGCGTCGCGGCCGATCGTCGCGGGAATGTGCGCGATGAGTCGATGTGTCTTGGGCCCGTCAACGACGATGAGCAAGGTGAGGTCCGCTCCATCTGCAACATTGACGACGATTGCACCCGAGACGTCAGCGCCGGTGTGCGCTTCGATGACGATCTTCGCCGTGCTGAACGCACCCGCGTTGATCTCGACATGCTGGTAGGCGAATTCGGCACCCGCATCAAGTCGGATGACGATTGGGTCGACGAGATTCGCGTCTCGCGGCACGTTCACCGTGACCGCTGATCGCGCTCCGGCTCGAGCAACCGCTGCCGTACGGTCAGTAGGTACCCAGGTCGAGGATGCGGTAGCGATGGCGGAGTTGACGACGAGCTCGCTCGTGCTCACTGCCGTCACCGTTCCGGCACCATCGATCGGCTCGAAGAAGGGTCTCATGACCTCGAGGGGCGCGAAACGCCACTCGAGCTCACGGCCAGTGGGCATTCCGAACGAATCAGCGTCGAACGAGGCTATCCGAGGGGCAAGATCATGCGGGGGGGCGATCGTCACCCAACCGCTCCTTCCATCTGGAGCTCGATGAGCCGGTTCAGCTCGAGGGCGTACTCCATCGGGAGTTCGCGAGCGATCGGCTCGATGAAACCGCGGACGATCATGGCCATTGCTTCGTCCTCGGTCATGCCGCGGGACATGAGGTAGAACAGTTGATCCGCACTGACCTTGGAGACGGTCGCCTCATGTCCCATCGACACGTCGTCCTCGCGGACGTCGACGTAGGGGTACGTGTCGGATCGGGAGATGTCGTCGACGAGGAGTGCATCGCACTTGACCGTGCTCTTTGA
>CALPZT020000356.1 GCA_943328365.2 Bifidobacterium breve
CCGGCCCTCGTCGTCAGCTTCGAGACGAACCGCGGCAAGGCGCGTGTCGTCGGCGAAGTCGGCCCGTGGAGCATCGTCGATGAGTACCGCGGTCGGGTAGTCGGGCTGGGTCTCGCCGCGCAGGGCCCGGATGATCGGGGCGGCGAGTGTGACGAGACCAGCGAGCGCCGACTGGGGAGCGCCGGGCAGCCCCACGATGATGCGCCCATCGGTGAGGCGGGCAAGGAGCATCCGTGCGCCTGGAGTGACAGCGACGCCGTCGATGAGCCAGCGGGCATCGAGGTCGCGCAGCACGTGGCGCACGCTGTTATCGGAGTCGGGAGCGGTGGAGCCGGTCGTGATGAGGACATCGACATTGGCATCCTCGATCTCGGCCCGGATCACCTCGTGAACATCCGGGGCACGAACCGCTGGATTCGCGCGCGCCCCGAGCGCCGCGACGAATGCCGGCACGCTCTCGCTCAGCGCATCGCGCGCACGACCCTGACGCGAGCCTCCCGAATTGAGCAGGGTGCTGCCGAGCACCAGAGTGCCGACGATGGGCGGCCTAATGATCGGCACGTCATCGTGGCCGGCAGCAGCCATGAGTGCGAGGACCGATGACGTGACGAGGCGGTCGGCGGGCAGGATCTGCGTGCCCTTCGGCGTACGGCTGCCGCGAAGCATGACACCGTCGCCGAATGCGGGCCGCACGCGCTCGTCGGCGACACCGGAGAGGACATCGCGCCCCGTCACGGTGATGACGTTGCCCCGGCCCTGCTCAGCCACCGCCTGCTCGAGTGGCATCACGGCGTCGGCGTGCTCGGGCATCGGCGTGCCCGCCTTGATCATGAAGCACTCGCCAGGGGCGAGGGTCTCCTCGAGCGTTCGGCGCCACGGGCCAGGCCCGCATAGGGCATACCCGCTGACGGCCGCAACGTTCTCGGCGGGATCGTCGTCAAGCATGAGGATCGGCTGGGCGAGGAGGCTGCCGGCGGCCTCATCGAGCCTGGCGCGCACTGTGGGGAGTGGCTGCGCGCAGGTGTTCGCGATGTGGTGGGCAGCGGCCCAGGTGAGCACGCCATGAAGACCCTCGGTGCTCACAGCCGGGTACCTGGCCTTCCGTGCTCGCAGCGCCTTCGGTGCTCGCAGCGCTATGCCGACGAGACGAAGGATACGCAGCCGACGAGACGAAGGATACGCAGCCGACGAGACGAAGGATACGCAAATGACTAGTCGTCGTCTCCGTCGTGGTCGCTTCCCTCGTTCTCGCTCCCCTCGTCGCCTTCGTTCTCGTCATCGGCATACGCAGGTGCCGGCGCGGCAGTCTGGGTCCAATCGAAGATCACGCCATCTGCCCGGGTCACATAGCCGGTGACGGTGGAGCCATCGGCTTGCTTCACCTTGACGGCGAAGGCGGGGAACCCGCCACGCGTGGTCTTGCCGACCGAGACGACCGATCCGGGGGCTTCGGCCAGGACGAGGCTGCGTGCCGTCGACGCCGAGATTGATCCGGACTTGGTGCTCTGCTCCGGATCGGCCTGCGGACTCGCGGGGTCATCGGCTGGCTGCTCGGGATCGGGTGACGCTGATGGACTCGTGAAGACGATCTCGGGTAGCGGCTCGGGCTGGAAGGTTGGCCCGGACCCTGTCGACCCCGTGACGGCCGCCGCGGGGTCGACGACGAGGGCAATGGTGTCGGGTTCGGGCGCGGCCTGCGATGCATTGACGATCGAGAAGGTCGCGGCCGCCCCCGCAACGAGGATGCCCGCCGTGACTGCGGCAACGATGATTGAGCCTCTGCGTTCCATGGCCGTCCCTTCATGTATTCCGATGAGATGCACGTGATCTGGTGCGATGTTGTTGACGTTACGCAGCGACCGGCCAAGTGCGCTCCAAGGCGAGGTAAGGGCTGGGTAAGGAACGAGGGCTGAGCGGGGAGGGAGCGACGCCCGGCCTCCGGGCGTGCGACGATGCGGGTATGCGAGTACTCGTGGTCGAGGACGATCCCGCGGTGGCCGAGCCACTGATCGAGGGGCTGCGCCGCAACGGATTCGAGACCGAGCATGTCGTCTACGCGTCTCAGGTGCTGCCGGCCGTGATGTCGAGTGCCGGGGTCGACGTCGTCCTCCTCGATCTCGGGCTCCCCGATGGTGACGGACTCGAGGTGCTGCGCGAGCTGCGGCGAACGTCCGATATCCCGGTGATCATCGCGACGGCCCGGGGAGACGAAACCGACAGAATCGTCGGCCTCGAGCTCGGCGCCGACGACTATGTCGTGAAGCCGTTCAGCGTGCGCGAACTCGCGGCTCGGGTGCGTGCAGTCGGGCGCAGGCGCCGCGTCGAGACGACGATCGAATCCGGGCGTGTCGTCGTCGATCGGGGCCGGCATGTCGCCCTCGTCGACGGCACGGCGGTCGAGCTGACCGCGAAGGAGTTCGACCTGCTCGCAGTTCTTGCCGAGGAGCCTGGCCGGGCGGTGACGAGGCAGGAGCTGTTCTCTCGGGTCTGGGACCCTGTCTGGATCGGCACGGGCAAGACCCTCGACGTCCATGTTGCATCCCTTCGCAAGAAGCTCGGCGACCCGGATCTCATCGAGACCGTTCGCGGGGTCGGATACCGACTGGCCGAGTCGGGGGCATGACCCGTCGGCTCGTGCTCGCCATGACGACCCTCGCCGGTCTCGTCGCGATTGCGCTCGCGATCCCGCTCGCCTCGATCGCGGCGACCAACGTGCGCTCGGCATTCATCGCCCAGCTCGAGATCGACACGCTCGGCACAGCATCGGTCCTCGCCTCGCAGCCGATCTCCGAATGGGCCGAGACCGTTCGCATCGCGTCTGAGCGAACAGGTGCGAGGGTCGTGGTCGTCGACACCGACCGAGTTCTCATCGAAGACAGCGCGCAGACGCCGTTGGATCGAGCCTTCGACCGACCCGAGGTCGATCAGGCGCTGGCAGGCAGCCTCAATTCCGATGTGCGTCCGTCGGCAACGATCGGCACCGAACTTCGCTACGTCGCCGCACCCGTCGTGCAGGCGATGGATGTGGTGGCTGCCGTGCGATTCTCGCTTCTCGAGGACGAGGTCGACGCTCAGGTGACGCGCACCCAGCTGTGGCTCGTGGCGTTCGTCATCGCGGTCGTTGTCGCTGCCGGACTCCTTGCGTGGCTCATCGCCCGTTCAATTGCCGGCCCCCTCAACCGGCTCTCCGATGTCGCCGCGGCTCTCCCCGACGATCTTGCGCTGAGGGCTTCGGAGGCAGACGGCCCGCCGGAGGTCCG
>CALPZT020000357.1 GCA_943328365.2 Bifidobacterium breve
GGCAACGCGTGTCAATCCCCCGCCAGTCCGACCCCGGCATTGATCGGCGACCAGCGTGGCACGCGGATGCCGACCGACCGGTTGATCACGAAGGCGCAAGCCACGACGAGCACGACCGCTGCGAGCAGGATGGCCAGGTGCGGCAGGGTGTGGACGAGACCGAGGGCCACGATCAGGGTCGTGGCACCTGCCGGTGCATGGGGTAACCCGAGCCACACCATGAGGGCCAGCGTGAGTGGCAATGCGACCAGCACTGACCCGATCTGCTTGGCCCCGATATCGAAGATGTCAGCCGGCACGTCAGTGAGCCCGAACAGCAGCAGGGCCAGGTAACCGCAGACAACCGCGATGAATTGCCCACCCAGCACATTTCTCGGCGCTGCTTGAACCCCAAGCGGGACGAAGAAGAGGATGAAGATAGTCGGCCCCACTGACGGGAAGACGAACGGTTCCTTGAGGACGTAGGCGAGGATCGAGAGCAGCGCTGCCGTGATCAAGGTCGCAAGCAGAACATAGAGCCCAAGGAATGCTCTCGATGTGCGAACGCTCGGGACCATGGCTGCAAGGGTAGATGCTCATGTGCACAGACATCCCAGAAGTCAGCGGGCCAACTTTCGGATTTCTGCTGCAATGGCGCCAGAACCGGCCTAACGTGTCCTCGTATTGAACGTCCTGCGACTCGCGAAAGGGCATCCACCACTATGCATATCTCCGTATCGGTAGACGGCACCCTCTACGAGGCAGACGTCGAACCTAGGACACTCCTCGTCCACTGGCTGCGTGAAGGCATCGGCAAAGTTGGCACCGTCGTGGGATGCGACACCTCCAATTGCGGGGCCTGCACCGTGCTCCTCGATGGGCGCAGCGTGAAGTCCTGCAGTGTCCTCGCTGTGCAGGCCGATGGCTCCTCCGTCACGACGATCCAGGGGCTTTCGGACGGGAACGAATGGCACCCGGTGCAAACTGCATTCAAGGAGTGCCATGGACTCCAGTGCGGCTACTGCACTCCTGGCATGGTCATGTCGACCGTCGATCTGCTTTCGGAGAATCCGAACCCGACCGAGGCCGAGATCCGCGAGGGCCTTGAAGGAAACCTGTGCCGCTGCACGGGATATCACAACATCGTAAAGAGTGTCGCGTACGCGGCCGAGTTGATGGGAGGTTCAACGAAATGACCGAGGTCATCGATACCGCCACTGCGATGGGACGTCCGATCCGCCGCAAGGAGGACGCGCGACTGCTCCACGGGCAGACCAACTGGACGGACAACATCCAACTCCCCGGCACCCTGCACATGGCCATCCTTCGCAGCCCAATGGCCCACGCGCGGATAACAAACCTCGACGTCTCCGGCGCACTGAAGATGCCGAACGTGGTTGCCGCCTTCGGCGCGGCGGAACTCGGAGAGCTCAACGGCTCGGTCCCATGCGTGTGGCCGGTCACCGACGACATCGTCATGCCAGCCTTTCCAGCGCTCGCAGTCGACAAGGTGCGCCACGTCGGTGACTGCATCGCCGTTGTACTCGCGACAGACGCGGTGCATGCGGCTGACGCCCTCGAGGCGATTCAGGTCGACTACGAGCCACTGCCTGCGGTGGTCAGCATGGAGTCGGCCATCTCCGAAGGCAGCGCTTTCGTCCACGATGACAAGGGCACGAATACCTGCTACGTCTACAACCTCGGTGGTGGATACGACGAGGCAGCGGCAAAGGCCGATGTCATCGTCAAGCGCCGATTCATCAATCAGCGACTCATCCCCGCGTTCATGGAGCCACGGTGTGTCGTTGCGGCACCGATGGGGATGAGCGACGAGATCACCATCTGGACGTCGACCCAGATCCCGCACGTGCTGCGCGTGCTTCTTGCGCTTGTGACAGGCATTCCGGAGAACAACCTTCGAGTGGTTGCGCCCGACGTCGGCGGTGGCTTCGGCGGGAAACTGCAGTGCTACCGCGAAGAAATCCTCGTCACCCAGCTCGCTCGTAAGCTTGGACGTCCGGTCAAGTGGACTGAGACACGGAGCGAGGACATGGTCGCAACCCACCATGGACGCGACCAGATCCAGGACATCGAGATCGCGGCGACGTCAGAAGGCAAGATGCTCGGACTGAAGGTGACGCTGCTCGCGAATATGGGCGCCTACCTGCAGATCATTACGCCAGGGGTCCCGCTTCTTGGGATGTTCATGTACCCGGGCATCTACAAGATGGACGCCTATGACTTCAAGTGCACCGGTGTCTTCACCAACACGACGCCCACCGATGCCTACCGGGGGGCGGGCCGACCGGAATCGACCTACGCCATTGAGCGGATTGTGGACGAGCTCGCTGCCGAACTGGGCATGGAGCCGATGGAGCTTCGGAAGAAGAATTGGATCAAGCACGAGGAGTTCCCGTTCACCACGGTTGCCGGCCTGACCTACGACACCGGAAACTATGAGGCGGCCACCGCGCGAGCTCTGGAGCTCTTCGACTACGACGGACTGCGCGCGGAGCAGGCCGAGCGGCGCGCATCAGGGGACCCGGTGCAGCTCGGCATCGGCATCTCGACGTTCACGGAGATGTGCGGCTTGGCACCTTCACGAACCCTGGGTGCGCTGAAGTACGTCGCCGGCGGTTGGGAGCACTGCACCATCCGACTGCTCCCGACGGGCAAGGTCGAACTGGTGACGGGCACATCGCCGCATGGCCAGGGCCACGAAACCGCCTGGAGCCAGATCGCCAGCAGCATCCTCGGCGTTCCAGTGGAGGACATCGAGGTGATCCACAGCGACACGGGCCGATCCCCCTACGGCATGGACACCTATGGCTCGCGCTCCCTTGCGGTCGGTGGCCAGGCAATCAAGAAGGCTGCTGACCGGCTGGTTGAAAAGGCTCGCGTCATCGCGGCCCATCAGCTTGAGTGCAGCGTCGAGGACATCGAGTTCGTCAATGGAAGCTTCATGGTCAAGGGCGATCCCGAGAAGGCGCAGCCACTCGGAGCTGTTGCCTTCGAGGCGTTCACCGGTCACAACCTCCCACCGGGCGTCGAGCCGACCCTGTCGGCCGAGGCCACCGTCGATCCGGAGGACTTCTCGTACCCACACGGCACTCACCTTGCAGCGATGGAGGTCGATACCGAGACGGGCAAGGTGAAGCTCCGCAAGTACGTATGCGTTGACGACGTTGGCGTGCAGGTGAATCCAATGATCGTCGAGGGGCAGGTTCATGGCGGACTTGCTCAAGGGATTGCCCAAGCCCTCTACGAGGGGGTCATCTAC
>CALPZT020000358.1 GCA_943328365.2 Bifidobacterium breve
ATCTGGATGCGATGGTGGGGGGCGGCTAGCAGGGGATCTCGACGCCCTTGGCACGAACACGTAGTCGTACCGGTACTCGAGGCTACTGTGCAGGCGGCGGTTGTTCCACCAGTCGACCCAGGGTCGGGCTGATCGAGTCGTTCACCTACTCCGGCCATCGGGGCAGGAAGTCGAAGTCGCTTGAGACCATGCTGCGCATGTACCTGCTGCAGGCGTGGTTCTCGCTGTCGGGCGAGGGCGTAGAGGACGCGGTCTGCGACTCGTATGCGATGCGCCGGTTCCTGGGTCTGGACTTCACCGTCGAGCAGGTCCCTGACGCCACGACGCTGCTGCACTTCCGGCACCTGCTCGAGAAGCACGATCTGGTCAGGAAACTGCTGGAGACCCAGGGAGTGATCTTCGAAGGGCAGGCTGGATCATGTGCTGGGGCAGCATCGTGGACGAGACGATCATCGCCGCGCCGGTACGGGCCACCCGCGTGGGCACTGCTCACGCGAACGCCCAGCGCGCGCAAGGCGGTGCCCTCACTCAGTCCCCTTCACTCACCGGTGGCGACGCGTCCGACTGATGCCGAGCTTCGAAGGACGAGCTGAACGCCTCCCACGCGGTACGGACGCATGTCGGCGAGTCTGCTGTCGCGGAAACTGGCGCGAGGACTTCGACGCTCTCGGAAGTCAGATCCCGGAAATGCAAGGACAACCGCCCGCCACGTCCGCCTGCTGCGGGTGCTCTCGCAAGAGCAGACCCAGCCCCGCCCCGACCCCCAACGATGGCTACGCGCCGCGATAACGCCGCAGGTCCTCGCCAAACCGAAGCGTGGTTGCAGAAAGCGTCAGGCACTGTCAAGATACGCCTGCCCTGCGGCCAACACGCACGGATCGAAGGGAGTGCCCTGATGCCATCGGAAGACACGACGAACCTCCGTGCGTCGAGCGGTCCTGCCGAATCTCCCCGCGATGCCCGACACGAGTCCCCGCATGTGAGCTACGCCGCCCTCGTCGTCAGCGGAGCCGGCTTCCTGGTCTGGTCGCTGGGCTGGTTCGCGCTCATTCCCAATCATGAATTGCAACTCGGGTGGATCTTGGAAGTCCTCGGTCCGCTCCTTATCGCGGCAGCGATGGCTATGAGCTTCAGGAACATTGCCCTGCGCATCGGCACGCGCGCGGTGGTCCTAGGGATCCTTGGAGCGATCGCCCTGGGCGTCTCGACGCTGCCATTCGGGATCTACCCGGTCAATCTTGAAACGAGCGACTACGTCGCCGAAGGCTACGCACTCTACGGAATCGGTCTCATTCTCGGCAGCGGGGCCCTTCTGCTCGTGCTCGCCAAGAAAGAGTCCGATCTAGGGGCGGCCCTCACCGGCTCCCAGTCCCCGTGCCCCGGCGACTGCACGTGCCGCAACATCGTCCACTCCTCCTTCTCCTCGATCACGACCGGTGCGATCGGCCTCATCGTGTGGGGTATTGGATTCCTGGGACTCGCTGTCGAGCCGTCGGGGAACCGTTTCGACTGGATTCTCGCCGCGGTCGGAAGCCTGCTCGTCAGCGTGGCCCTGACCATGCACTTCGAGCACCTCTGTCGGCGGTTCGGGCGCGTGGCGATCGTCATCGCAGTCATAGGCGCTTTCCTCTGGTCCCTCGCCTATGTACTCATGGCCATCAACCCCCACGCGCTGCCAACGTCGACCTGGTACAACATCTTGTTCACTTGCTATGGAGTCAGCCACCTGCTCACCGCCTTGACCATGCTGCTCGTGGCACGCCGCGAGCGTGGCCTCGAGCACTGACGAAAACGCTATCCACAGCCCGACTCCGACCAGAACTTCCGGCACAATCTTCGCCGTATGGAGACGAACTCGTTGCTGGTCTCGTAGACCATTTCTTGAGCGGGCTTCATCGGTCGGAGACCACGATCATGAACGTCCGTTGGGGCGAGACCTCGACTTCATGCGCACGACCTCGTCTGGGATCGCCCCTTCACCAAGGCCGCGATGGGGCCCGGTGAACGACTCGGATTCCACGCTGTCCACCGGTGACGTTGTGGACGTGTCGCATCATCACGCCGCGACTCGGAGGGGCCGACGGCTTGCGCGTCGACGAGGTGCTGTTCGCATACCTGCCGCACCAACCGGTCTGGCTTGGCCCTCGCCCGACGGGGGGTGTCCCTATCTTGTTGTCAAGCGGCTTTGGGATGCGCGGGGGTGAAGTGTCGGTGGTCTCTGATCATGGCGTAGAGGACGTCGGTCTTGCGGCGGGCGAGGCAGATGAGTGGGGCGGGCTCTGTTGCTTTGACGGATCGCCGTCTTGCGGAAGGCTGAAGCGATGAGACGCAACCGCCGCGCCAGGCCGTCCGTGCCGGCTCCTTCGGCGTTCGCCGGGTTCCGGTTCCGTCCTGATGTGATCCTGCTGGCGGTCCGCTGGTTCTTGAGGTCGGGACTGTCGTACCGTGATCTGGAGGACCTCCTCTCCGAGCGCGGTATCGACGTGGATCACGTCACCTTGTTCCGCTGGGTGCAACGGTTCACGCCACTGCTGATCGACGCGGTCCGCCCGTGTCGGCACGCGGTCGGTGACCGCTGGTTCGTCGACGAAACGTACGTCAAGGGCGCCGGGGTGTGGCGGTACGTGTACCGGGCGGTCGACCAGCACGACCAGGTCATCGACGTCTTCGTCTCCAGGCACAGGGATATCACCTCGGCCAGGAGGTTCCTCACCACAGCCCTTGCCGCGCATCGCGCCCCGGCGGAGGTCATCACCGACCGCGCCCCGGCCCTGGCGAACGTGATCGAGGAGCTGATCCCGGCGGCGTTCCACAACACCGGGCAGTATGAGAACAACCGGTGCGAGGCCGACCACGGCAGACTCAAGGCCCGGCTGCGGCCGATGCGCGGGCTGAAGACCGAGCGGACGGCGAGCGTCGTGATCCAAGGGCACGCGTTCGTCCAGAACTTGCGGCGAGGCCATGACGAACTGGGTGTCGAGACCGCGCCGGTGTTTCGGCTGGCAACCGCATTCGACGAACTCCAACTCGCGCTCTGAGTGGTTCCGCCTCCGCCCACGATCCCGCACGCCCTACGATCGCCCAAAGCAACAGTGCCGACTAGCGGCCCTGGCGCCGTAAATGTCACATCGCGACGAGCGAGGTCACCTTTGCTATGTCGTCGGCGTGGCGGTCCCGCTCGACCTCGAGGTCGTAGTCGGTCTGGATGTTGATCCAGAAGCGGTCGTCGACGCCGAGGGCCTTGGACAGGCGCAGGGC
>CALPZT020000359.1 GCA_943328365.2 Bifidobacterium breve
CCCGTGGTCATGTACGTGATGTCCGACGTCCAGAGCATGTCGATCCTCGGCTGCTCGAACTGGCGGTTCACCAGGTCCGGTGGGAACGTCGCCTCATGGTCGGCGACCGTGGCGTGGACCTTGAACGTACGAGGACTCACGCCCGCGACCCCGACCCGGGCCATCGCCTTCGCAACGGTTTTCTCGTTCACCTCCACGCCCTCGTCGTGGAGATCGGCGGTGATCCGCGGTGCCCCGTAGCGGCCCCTGGACGCCTCATGGTGCGCGAGGATCCGCACCTCGAGCCCGGCCCGCCTCGCCTGCATAGGCGTCGGCTCGACGCGGTCCCGTGCCTGCTTCCACTTGTAGTACCCGGCCACCGGTACCTTCAGCAGCCGTGCCATCCTGACCACCTCGAAGTTGGCGCTACTAGCGCAGCCATCAACGCGAATCGCTCCGCCTTGGTGGATTCGCTGCGAAGTACGCTCTGATATGCAGGTGATCGGTTCCGGCTCCCTGACGCGATTCCTCGCGGTCTCCGGTCCGGCGGGGGAGGCCTGCCATGGCCGTGTTCGTTCCGGTGATGCAGCGTGATCGTCTCGGCGAGTCCGGGGTCGAGGTCCGCCTCGGCCATGACCTCGTCGATGCGTACCTGAGGTTCGTCGCGGCGCGGTGCCGCCCGAACACGGTGCTGGCCGCGGGCTTCGACCTGCTGGTGTTCTTCTCGTTCGCGGGCATCGATCCGGTCGACGTGACGACCGGCGACGTGCTGGGGTTCGTCGCCGATCAGCGCCGCCCCCGCAGCGGCAACGTGGTGCGGCTCGCCGACGGCGAGGGCGGGCTGTCGGCGCGGACGGTGCAGCGCCGGCTCGCGACGCTGTCGGGCCTGTTCGGGTATCTCGTCGCGACCGGCGCGATGGACGCTAGCCCCATGCCGTCCGGGCTCACGGCGCGCGGCCGCGCGTCGCGCAGCACCGGACGCGGACGCGGCAGCAGGAGCGGGAGCGTTCCGCTGATCCGGACGCCGGTGACGCTGCCGAGGCTGCTGTCCCCGCCGCAGGCCCGCGCCCTGCTGGCGGCGCTGCGCACGCGCCGCGACACCGCGATGGTCCTGGCGATGCTGCTGGCCGGGCTGCGCCGATGCGAGGTGCTCGGCCTTCGCCTCGGCGACGTCCACGTCGCGGACCGCCGGCTCCACGTCACCGCGGGCAAGGGCGGCCATGAGCGGATCGTCCCGGTCTCGGGCGGGTTCCTCACCGCGCTCGCCGAATACCTCGACGCGGAGCGGGCGAAGGCGGCGTGCCGCGACGACCGTGTCTTCGTCGTGCTGAAGGGCCCGAACCGCGGCCACGGCCTCACCGCAGGAGGACTGGACCAGGTACTCAAGGGCGCGAAGGCCCGGGCGGGGCTGCCGCAGGCGACCTGCCACATGCTCCGCCACACGTGCCTGACGAGGCTGCGGGAGGCAGGGATGGCGCTGGAGGCAGTGCAGGCGCAGGCCGGGCACCGCTCGATCGAGTCGACCCGCATCTACCTGCACCTGTCCCGCGACTGGCTCGCCCGCGAGTACCACGACGCGATCACCGCGCTCGACGCCGAGACCGCCGCCACCGCCGGCCACGGCGTCGACGGCGACGATGCCACGGGACAGCAGCGATGACCGCCCTCGCCGCGTCGGCGCGTTCCATGATTCCCGTTGCTGCGCAACGGATTACAGTGAAGAGTCCGGGATGCGCCGGTGATCGGGCATCCGATGCCGTCGACGCGTTCGCGGCAATGGCGACGACCCCGAGCCTGAACTGGCAGCGGCAGCTCATCGCCCGGCGGTTCCTCGCCGCGTTCGCAGGCCTGGACGAATGGCAGCGGGCCCCGCTCCCGGAAAGGCTCGCAGCACGGGTCGATGTCCGCGGGTTCGCGGCGTGGTGGGCGATCACCGCACGCCACCGCGTCGATGCGGCGTACGCCATCGCGAGCCGCGCCTGCTGGGGCACCCACCTCGCCGGCGCGCACCCTGCATTCCACGACATCTTCGACGCCCAGGCACGAGCCCTGGGATTCACCACCGGCCAGGCCCGCGCGCAATGGGCGGCGCTGGCGACGCTCGCCGCGATCGACGGCGCCGACCCGGCCGCGCTGACCCGCGTCCCGTTCGACGCCGCACGCGACGCCTGGTTCGCCGCGGTACGCGCATCCCGGGCCGACGGCCGGGTCCCGAACAGCGCGACGACGCCAGTCCACGGACTCCAGGCAACCCTCGCAGCCCTCGGCATCCTGGACGCCCCGGGCCGCAAGTCCCCGACCCGGCCCGGCCAGCCGGTCCGCTGGCAGGCACTCGAGCCGTCCGCGCCGCTCCTCGTCGCCACGATGCGCGGCTACCTCGCGCAGATCTCCCTGAGCCTGCGCCCCGGCTCCGTCGCGATCGCCGACACCAGCCTGCGCCACCTCGCGACCTACCTCACCGAGCACCACCCCGACGTGCAGTCGGCCGCCGCGATCGGCCGGACCCACGTCGAGGGATTCAAGGGATGGCTCGCGAACCGCCCCGGCTACCGCGGCCACCCCGCGCCCGCGCCCACCACGATCGGGATGCGCCTGGGCAACGTCCGCGCGTTCCTGGACCGCATCATCGAAT
This sequence comes from Bifidobacterium breve, assembly GCA_943328365.2. Taxonomy (GTDB): domain Bacteria; phylum Actinomycetota; class Actinomycetes; order S36-B12; family S36-B12; genus WLND01. The sequence goes on from CALPZT020000359.1 coordinate 2,612, forward strand.
GGGACTGGCCCGACGCCCCGCTGCGCAACCCCGTCCTGCACGCCGACGCCCCCATCCCCGACCACCGGCTGCCCAGGTTCCTCGACGACGCCGACGCCGCCGCCCTCATGACCGCGGCCCGCGCCCTGCCCGACCTGTTCGACCGCGTCTGCGTCGAGACCCTCGCCCGCACCGGCATGCGCAAGGGCGAGTTCCGGCTCCTCGCCCTCGACGCGATCGTCCAGATCGGCGACGGCCAGTGGCTGCGCACTCCCGTCGGCAAGCTCCACACCGACCGCTACATCCCATTGCACCCCAATGTCCTTGCGCTTCTGGAGCAGTGGATCGCCCAGCGTCCGCCGCAGCCCCGCACCGCCCTGATGTTCACCCACCAGGGCCGGCCGATGCCGCAGAGCAGGATCGACGCCGCCGTCCACCGCGCCGCCCGCGCAGCCGGCATCGGCCACGTCACCCCACACCAGCTCAGGCACACGCTCGCCACCCAGGCCATCAACCGAGGCATGAGCCTGGAAGCCATCGCCGCGCTCCTCGGACACAAGTCCATGTCGATGACCCTCACCTACGCCAAGATCGCCGATCGCACCGTTGCGAACGAATACTTCAACGTTACCAACAGGATCGAGGCCCTCTACGCCCC
>CALPZT020000360.1 GCA_943328365.2 Bifidobacterium breve
ACCCTCGCAAGGAGTTCCATCGAGCGGTCCATGGCCACATCTGCCGTGCCGGCACCTCGGATGACCTCGACGATCGGGATGAGATCGGGCGGATTCCAGAAGTGCATGCCGATGGTCATCGACGTGTCGTCGAGATCGGCAGCGATGGCACTGATCGGAATCACCGAGGAGTTGGTCGCGAGGATGGCGGTCGGGTTCGCGGCGCGCAGGTCAGCGAAGAGAGCGCGCTTGATGTCGAGGTTCTCGATGACGGCCTCGATGACGAGATCGACGCCCGCGACGGCGTTCGCGACCACCGGGTCTGCCGCCACCAGATGCTCATTGCCCGGGCACATCGCCCGAGCATCCGCCAGCGCCGAGTCGAGCACGGCGGCATTGGCGTCCGTCAGGGTTGCCGTGACTCCGGCGCGCGCCATGAGCCCGGCGATGCGACGACCCATGAGCCCGGCGCCGACGACGGCGACGGACTCGATCGGGCGATCGGCTTCGGTCAGCACGCGGTGTAGCCGCCGTCAAGGTAGAGCACCTGGCCGGTCATGAAGGTCGACGCGTCGCTGAGCAGGTACACGAGTGCGCCTACGAAATCCTCCGGCTCGGCGAACCGCTTGAGCGGGATGCGCGCGAACATCGCCTCGCGTGTCGCGCGGCCCTTCTCGTCATCGGCATACATCCACTCGGTGAGCTCGGAGCGGAAGACGGTCGGTGCGATGACGTTGACGCGGATTTGAGCCCCGCCCCACTCCGCGGCCAGGGTCTTGCCGAGCAGGTCGACCGCGGCCTTCGACGGGCAGTAGGCGGTGTACCCAGCAGGGTGGCCGAGCTTGCCGCGGGTTGACGAGACGAGCACGAGCGAGCCGCCCTCGCCCTGCTCGATGAGCACGCGGCCAGCAGCCTGGGCCATGAGCCAGGAGCCCCGGACGTTGGCATCCATGACCGACTCCCAGTCGGCGACCTCCATGTCGGTGATGAGCGCGACCTTGTTCATGCCGGAGGCAACGAGCATGCCGTCGAGCCGGCCGAACGCTGTCATTGCCGCGTCGACGATCGCCTTGGCGTCCTCGGGAGTGTCGGGACGAAACGGCGCGATCGCAGCCCCAGCGAGCTCTGGCCGCGCCGCGAGCTCCTCGAGGGCCGACTGGTTGCCGCCCGCGAGCGTGATGTTCGCACCTGCTGCACCCAGGCCCAGCGCGGCTTCACGGCCCATCGAGCCCGATGCGCCGGTGATGACAATCGACTTGCCGACAAGGGAGAAGCGGGCGGTGGGATCTGCTGTCATGGATCGGGACGATACGTGCCCCCGACGACCCGGTCAAGGCTTTCTCCCATATTGCGGGAGAACTATCCTGCGGATTGGGATACAACCATGCCGAGGCCGCCGCTACGGAGCGCCGTTCTCCTGCCGAACCGAAGCGTCGTCAATCCTCGACAGATGGTCGAGGATGAGCGACGTGAAGGCGCCAGCCGCCTCGACCGCCGCGATGTGAGCAGCGTCAACCTCCGCGTAGCGCGACCCCGGGATCGCGTCAGCGAGCCTTTGACATACCTCCGGCGTGGTGGCCGGGTCCGAGGTCCCGGCAATGACGAGCGTCGGAGCAGTGATCCGTGCGAGCGTGTCGCGCTGGTCCATTCGCGAGATCGCCAGGCCGCACTGCGCATATCCATGGGCGGATGTGGCGAGGAACTGCTCGCGGATCGGCAGGACCTCCCCGGGGTGCTCGACCACGAACCCCTCCGTGAACCAGCGCGCGAGCACCGAGTCGGCAATCGCCTCCATGCCTTCGGCCTCGACGAGCGCTGCCCGTTCAATCCACAGTTCGGGAGGTGGCATGTGCGGGGTCGTGCAGGCGAGGACGAGACGCCGAATGCGCGCTGGGTGATGCGCCCCGAGCCACATTCCGACCATTCCCCCGAGCGAGAGCCCGACGAAATCCGCGCGCTCGATCCCCAGGGAATCCATGAGAGCGAGCACATCGCCGGCCAGGTCGGCGATCTCATAGGGGCCGTCCGGGGTGGGTGATGAGCCATGCCCCCGGTAGTCAAAAGCGATCATCCGACGATGGTCGCTCACCGCGGCAACCTGATGCGACCACATGATGCGCGAGGACCCGATCGAACTCGCGAAGAGCACGGGCGTCTCGTCGCGAAGAGCGTCGCGCTCCACGGGTAGGTATTCCGAGAATGCCAGTGCTGCGCTCATGTCGCTCCAATCAACTGGTCGGTCATTGGAACAGAGCCCGGATCCAGACGTGTTCATCCTCGTCCACTCGCCATTCGGCAGAGACCGACGCGTGGTTACCGCCGGGATGCACGGTATCGACAGCATCCGGCCTCATCCTCCCCGGGTGACGAGGCCGAGGACCCCCATCTCATCGCGAACGACGGCGAGGTCGCCCTGCTCATCTGTCCGGCCGACGAGCGCCCCCGCCTGATGCCAGGCGTCGAGGGTTTCAGGGGCGGGGTGCCCGTAGGTGTTGCCGAGCCCGACACTGACGAGCGCGACGCGACCGCCCGACCACGCCGGGAGTCTCGGATCCTGATTGCGTGAGCCATGGTGCGGCACCTTCACGACGTCGACGCGCAGGTTCGGCTCGGCAGCGATGATGGCTGTCTGGGCCTCAGCCTCGACATCACCGGCCAGGAGAAACGTGGTGCCTGCGGCCTCGAGGACGATACCGACGCTCGCGTTGTTCGGCACTGATCCGGTGCGGATGACGCGCCGAGGCCACACGACCCGCCAGCTCACCGTTCCGGTCGTGCGAACCTCGCCCACGCGCACGGCAATCGGCGCCGGGGCCACACCGCCGAGCCAGCCGAGCACCATCTCGACCTCTTCTGGAGGATCGTTCACCGGGCTCGCGAACACCGCCCCGACCGGGCGCCCGCGCAGCACTCCGGGCAGGCCGTTCACGTGGTCGGCGTGGAAGTGGGTGAGGATGAGCGCACTCACCGCCGTGATGCCCAGGTCGTCAAGGCAGGCATCGATGCGAGCGGGGTCAGGCCCGGCATCGATGACGACGGCAGAGGTGCCGGCATCGCGGATGACGAGTCCGTCGCCCTGGCCCACATCGCACGCCACCGCGACCCACCCCGGCGGCGGCCAGCCGCGGCGGCCCGGCGGCGCGATTGTCAGGATCGTCAGCACCAGAGCGCCTGCAGAGATGCCAGCGGTGATGACCTGCCGCGGGATCCCCATCGGGTAGCGACGACGGAGCAGGCGGTGGGCGACGAAGGCCAGCGGGGTCGCC
>CALPZT020000361.1 GCA_943328365.2 Bifidobacterium breve
CGTCGTCACGTCACGAGTCGCGCTCACCTGGGCCTGCGGACGCGGCGTTCCGGCCGCTCGGCCCGACGGCCTCGGGGCAGCAGTCGCCGGGACGGTGCCGCGCATCGTCTGCGCTGCCTGGGCGATCATCGCGACTGCAGCCGCCTATGCCGTGCTCGGCGCGGCCGGCGCGTCCAGCGTGATCATGGCACTTATTTTTGCCGTTGTCGTGATCATGGTGGCCCGGCGACGACTCGGCGGGGTGACCGGCGACGTGCTGGGGGCGGTCATCGAGGTGTCGGCGACGTGCGCGCTCGTGGCGCTCGCCCTATGGCCGTAGCCCGTCCTGTGCCCAAACTATAACAAATGACACACCTATCTGTCGGGAGTTATAGTCGTCGCATGAGCTGGACGACATCGCTGGTGAGCGCCGGAGCCGACGTGTCCGCGGGCGCCGACGGCACCGTCGACGTCACCCTCGACGGGCACCACGCCCGGTACCGCCTGCACCGATCCCTGCGCTCTCCCCGGCCTGCGGAGGTCTCAGCGGCTGACGTCCCATCACTGATGCAGGTCCCCCACGTGTCTGCCAAAGTCGCGGCCGCCCTGGCGAGAAGGGGCTGGTCGTTCGCGACCACGGACGGGTCGGCGCTGCTGCGCTTCCCCGACGGATTCACATGGACGACGCAGGCCGCCGACCGGCCGGAGCAGGTGGTCGCACCTCCTCGGTGGAGTCACGGCATGTCACGCGTGGTGCACGCGTTCCTGGCGACGGCGGCCGCCACTCCGCCAACGCAGACCGCCCTGGCCGAGCTGGCAGGCCTCACACAAGCGCGGGTGTCAACCATCGTGCGGGACCTCGTGCGCGCCGGTCTGGTGAGCGCCAAACACGGCCGGCCAGTCGTCACCAATCGCGACCACCTGGTGGACGAGTGGCTGAAGCGACGGCGTTTCGACCCCATCGTGACGTACTGGTCAACGCCCGGCGACCTGGCATCCGCCCTCGACACAGCCCGCAAGCGACTCCCCGGTCCCGTCATAGTGTCTGGCGACGTGGCCGTGGACGCCCGTGCACCGCACCGCCGCCCCGGGCAGCTGCTCATCCTGACGCATGCAGGTTCGCTCGCTGGGCCCGGCATGCTGCCCATGCTCTCCGCTGAGGAGGCGAACGTCGTCCTCGCGGTCACCGACGATCCGGTGGTCGCCGCTGCAGCACGCGACGCCGAGTGGCGAGGCCGCACCTTTCTTGCAGCCGATCCGCTCCAAGTGCTGTGGGACCTGCAAGTCGCGACCGGTACCGACGCCACGCAATCCGCCGACGACTGGCACGCCCGCGCCGTGCGGGTGCCTGCGTGAGCCTGACCTGGCCGTCGACATCACGGTCGGAGGACGCCGCAGTGTGCGCACTGGCAGACCTTGCCACCGCGGCGCGTGATCTGGAGTACCGCGTCATCGGCGGCAACATGACCACATTCCACGGGGCACGGCACACACCACGCCTACCCGTGCGGAGCACCTCGGATGCTGACGCAGGAATCGAGTCGAGCGCCACTGCCGCCCAGAGCCTGGTCACAGCCCTGGTCGGGCTGGGCTACCGGCAGGTGGACGGGTCGCGGTTCACACGCCACCACGGCGGCCTCGAACTCATCATCGACCTGCTCGTGCCCGACACGTACGCGCAGGATCACAACATTGAACTCGGACCGCTGTCGGCCGACGCGGCTCCTGGACTCGCACTGGCGCTGGCACGCGACGCGACTTGGGTCGACGCTTCGGTGGTCCTCACGACTCAGGAAGAAGTCGGCCTGCGGCTGCCGCTGCCGGACAGTGCTGCGGCCGTCGTGCTCAAGACCCTCGCATGGGCTCAGCGCCTGGCAGACAAGGACGCCACCGACGTGTACCGGCTACTCGACACATGGGAACAGGACGCATTCAGCGGCCAAGTCCGCGCGCTGCGCCTCTCGACTTCCGCTCACCGGGCGGTCGAAGTCCTGCGACATTCCTTCCTGGCACCAAAGAGCAAGGCCCAACTTCTGCCCACCGCGTCTCAGCCACTCGGTCGAAGCCTGGTCGCCGGGTTCATCGACTGGGTCGATTCCTGACACCGGGGACTCGGCCAGTTCTGGGTGCAGATGTCATCCGGCGCTGGCGTATCTGGTCGATGGCTGCACGAATGGCGGCTTCACCACGGTGAACCTCGACTCGCGTCCGCGCACGTCGACCGCAACCTCGTCGCCGATCGCGACCGACTCGTCGAGCAGTGCGAGGGCAATGCCCTTGCGGAGGGTCGGCGAGAAGGTGCCGCTCGTCACCTCGCCGATGACGTCGCCGGCGAGGACGCTGTCAGCCACGGCACGCACCTGCATGTGCGGGCGCGGGATGCCGCGGTCGAGGCTGAGGAGGCCGCGCAGCCGACGCCGGGGGCCTGCTGCCCGCTGGGCGAGGAGCGCCTCGCGCCCCGCGAACTCCGGCTTATCCCAGCCGACCGCCCAGCCGATCATCGCCTCGACCGGTGTGATCTCCGGGCTGATGTCCTGGCCGTGCAGCGGGTAGCCCATCTCGGTGCGGAGGGTGTCGCGCGCTCCGAGGCCGGCGCGAACGAGGCCGAACTCATCGCCTCGGGCATTCAGCGCATCCCACAGCTCGACGAGCACGGAGGACGGAGCGACGAGCTCGTAGCCGTGCTCTCCGGTGTAGCCGGTGCGGCACACGATGATCGGCTGCCCGCGGAACTCGGCTCGCGCCATCGACATGTAGTCGTGGTCGGCGGGTAGGCCCATCGACTCGATCACTGCCTGGCTGCGCGGGCCCTGGACCGCGATGATCCCGTGCGTCAGGTGCTGGTCGTCGATCGTGATGCCCTCGGGTGCAGCCCTCCGCAGGACTGACGCGACGATGGCCGCATTCGATGCGTTCGGGATCACGTAGGCACCGTCATCCGACCAGCGGTAGACGATGAGGTCATCGATGACACCGCCGTCGTCGTTGCAGAGCATCGAGTACTGCGCCTGACCCGCTGCTATGCGATCGAGGTCGTTCGCCAGCAGCGAGTTGAGGAACTCCACTGCCCCATCGCAGTACACGGAGAGCTTGACCATATGCGAGACATCGTAGATCCCGACGGCGCTCCGGACGGCGGTGTGCTCCGCGATCACGCCGGTGTACTCGATGGGCATGTCCCATCCGCCGAAATCCGCGGTCTTGGCGCCGGCGGCCTGATGCCGGTCGAAGAGTGGAGTGCGGCGTAGCGTCTCGTTCGTCAC
>CALPZT020000362.1 GCA_943328365.2 Bifidobacterium breve
GGAGCCCTGCAACGCCCGAGCATTCGTCAGGGCGCCGTCACGAAATCGATGAGCTCCTCAACCCGGCCGAGCAGTGCCGGCTCCAGATCGGCGTATGACCGAACATGGCCGAGAATCCTGCCCCAGGCGGCCCCGGTGTCAATGTTCCAGCCCAGCGCACCGCAGACCCCCTCCTTCCAAGGCTGTCCCTTCGGGATGACGGGCCATGCGTCGATGCCGAGAGCTGACGGACGAATCGCCTGCCAGACGTCGACATAGGGATGACCGAGCACGAGCACATCGCGGGCAAATTCGCTGGTCACCGAATCGGCAATCCGGGTCTCCTTCGATCCGGGCACGAGGTGGTCGACGAGCACGCCCACGCGATGGTCTCCGTCGGGCTCGAACTCCCGGACCCGTTCCATGAGGTCATCGATGCCGCCGAGATGCTCGACCACGACACCCTCAATGCGCAGGTCGTCGCCCCACACCTTCTCGATGAGGGCGGCGTCCTGCGAGCCCTCGACCCAGATGCGTGACCCGCGCGCGACCCGAGCCCGATGCTGCGACACTGCGACCGACCCCGAAGCCGTTCGGACCGGGCCCCCGCCCAGCGGGCCTGAACGACTCGGGGGTGCCACGGGGCGAACGAGCGTGACAGCCCGCCCCTCGAAGAGGAATGCCGCGGGCCCGAGTTCAAATGGGCGACGGCGACCATGCCGATCCTCGAGGATGACGGCCCAGCCGGTGGCGCCCCTGTCCCACCCGACGACCGCCCCGCACCAGCCGGAGGCTGCGCACTCGACGACGAGATCCGGATCAGCGACCATCGTCGGTATCGTCCGCTTTCGACCGCGGGGGTCATCGGCGAGGACGTCGGAGCCGTAGAGATCAGCCAACGGCGAGGCCGAGCGAGGTGAGCTTCGCGAGCAGCGCCGGATCCGATGGCTCGGTCAGATGCGTGCCATCAGAGAACACGATGACCGGGATCGACTGAGCACCGCCGTTGATGGCCACCGCCGTATCCCGAAGGGTGTCGTCCTTGTCGACCTCGAGGTACTCGAACTCGACTCCCAGCCTGGTGAGCAATCGCTTCGACCGTAGGCAGTCGCCGCACCAGTCGGCGCCATAGAGCGAGATCATCAGCTATCGAGGCTTGCCATGACGTGCTTGATCCGGGTGTAATCCTCGAACCCGTACATCGACAGGTCCTTGCCGTAGCCCGAGTGCTTGAACCCGCCGTGCGGCATCTCGGCCACGATCGGGATGTGCGTGTTGATCCACACTGCCCCAAAGTCCAGGCCCTTCGCCATGCGCATCGCGCGGCCGAAGTCCTTCGTCCAGACCGACGATGCGAGGCCGTAGGGCACGCCGTTCGCCCAGCGCAGGGCCTCGGCCTCGTCTGAGAACTTCTGAATCGTGACGACCGGACCGAAGATCTCATTCTGGATCATCTCGTCATCCTGGCGCAGGTGCGCGATCACGGTCGGCTCGATGTGGAAGCCGCTCCCGCCCTGGTGCTTGCCTCCTGCGACGACCTCGGCGTGCGACGGCGTGCGCTCGATGAAGCCGAGGACACGGGCCATTTGGCTGGCATTGTTCACCGGGGGGACGAACCCGTCGCCACCCGGGCCACCCTCGAAGGTGGTCGTGGTTGCCCGCGCCTGTGCGGTGATCGCCGCCACGAAGTCGTCGTAGATCTGCGGTGCGACGAGCATGCGGGTCGCCGCCGTGCAGTCCTGTCCGGCATTGAAGTAGCCGGCAACAGCAAGCCATTCTGCAGCTGCCTCGATGTCGGCGTCCTCGAAGATGACAACAGGCGCCTTGCCGCCCAATTCGAGGTGGACCCGCTTGAGATCACGGGCCGCAGACTCCGCGACCTGCATGCCGGCACGCACCGACCCGGTGATGGACACCATCTGCGGGATCGGATTCTCGACGACGAGGCGACCGGTATCGCGGTCGCCGCAGATGACATTGAAGACGCCCGGGGGCAGCGCATCGGCCTCGGCGATGATCTCGGCCATGCGGACGGTCGACACCGGGGTTGTGTCGCTGGGCTTGAGCACGACGGCATTGCCTGCGGCGATCGCCGGGGCCCACTTCCAGACCGCCATCATCATCGGGTAGTTCCAGGGGGTGACCTGGCCGATGACTCCGACCGGCTCACGCCTGATGATCGACGTGAAGCCCTTCATGTACTCGCCGGCGGCCCGGCCTTCGAGCACGCGCGACGCGCCGGCGAAGAAGCGGATCTGATCAATCATGGGCGGGAGCTCCTCGGTCATCGTGACCGCGATCGGCTTGCCGGTGTTCTCGCACTCGAGGGCGACGAGTTCCTCGCCGTGCGCCTCGAGCGCATCGGCGATCTTCAGCAGTGCCATCTGCCGCTCGGAGGGCGTGCTGTCGCGCCAGGTCTCGAAGCCGGCGGCCGCAGCCGCATATGCGCGATTGACGTCCTCGGCGCCCGAGACCGGCGCGGAAGCGAAGACCTCGCCCGTCGACGGGTTCACGAGGTCGCTCGTCCGGCCATCGTTCGCATCGACGCTCTCGCCATTGATGAAGTTCTTCAGGGCCCGCTGTGCACTCACCGGTTGCTCCTCGCTCAGGTCACGACTTGTGATCGGCATCCTAGACCCAGAGTGTGCTTTACGATGGCCAATGCCCGCAGAACCAACGCTTTTCGTTGAAAAATTGACCATTCAGCACGAATTCACTTGCATCCTGAGCCCCAGACCCCAAGGATGGGTACATGGCCCCGCGCGAACGGCCCGCAGCAGCCGTCCTTGATGACGTATCGAAGGCGATCATCGAGCAGCTGCAGCAGGACGGGCGTCGGCCATATGCGTCAATCGGCAAGGCGGTTGGCCTCTCAGAGGCCGCAGTCCGGCAACGGGTCCAGCGGCTTCAGGAGGCCGGGATCATGCAGATCGTCGCGGTCACCGATCCGATGCAGCTTGGGTTCTCCCGAGCGGCGATGATCGGAGTTCGAGTCGAAGGCGATGTGGAGGCGGTAGCTGGGCTCATCGAGGCAATGGCCGAGGTCGACTACCTCGTGATCTGCGCCGGCACGTACGACATCCTCGCCGAGATCGTGGCGGAGGACGATGATCACCTGCTCGACGTGATCAACCGTCGCATCCGCGCAATCCCAAGCGTGAAATCAACCGAGACATTCGTCTATCTGAAACTGCGCAAGCAGATCTACTCATGGGGAACACGATGACAACGACACCGCAGTACGTGACCGAGCCGGGCGATGA
>CALPZT020000363.1 GCA_943328365.2 Bifidobacterium breve
ATCGGGTTCGCGGGGGTCGTCGCCCTCGTTGGGCTGGACGTCACCAGCGGCGAGTTCCTGGCGGTCGCAGCCCTCGCAGTGACAGCGTTCGGCTACGCCCTCGGGCCGATCATCATCGCCCGCCGGCTCTCCGACATCCCGGCCCTGCCGGTGATCGCGGCATCGCTCGTCATCAACCTCGTCATCTACGCCCCGCTCGCCTGGGTCACCCGGCCGACGGCGCCGGTGCCGGCGAGCGCCTGGTGGTCGGTCGCCGCACTCGGGCTGGTCTGCACCGCCATCGCGTTCATCATCTTCTTCGCGCTCATCGCCGAGGTCGGCCCATCGCGCACGACCTTCATCACCTACATCAACCCGGCAGTCGCGGTGATCCTCGGCGTGATCGTCCTGTCCGAGCCCATCACCCTCGGGATCATCATCGGCTTCCCGCTCGTCCTCATCGGCTCATGGATGGCGACCCGCAAGGCACCCGCGATCGAGAGCGAACCCCACGCCTGAGCCGACTCACGGCGCCTGCGACCCGCGCGACGTTGACTTCGGCAATGCTGCCGGCTGCACGCCGGCCGGCCATCAACTCGCCAGATCGCGGGGAGCCACGTCCTCAACCGCCACCGCGGTGACATGCGCACCCGGTGCCAGTTCAAAGAAATCGACCATGGCATCTATGCTTCCCGAACGCAGGCCCTCCACCATTCCCGGCGTTTCGTGGGCTAGATCAACAAAGTGCTGAACACGCGACTCGCGCACTTCGGAGACGCTACGGCTTTCAACCATCACGCTGCCCTTCTGCCGGAGGGAGCAAATCCCTGCACCCGAGCGCACAGTTTCGCTCCTGACGGTACCGCCTGGACTCACCGGTGCCAGCACCGAGCAGGGAGCACGCACACCCACAATTACGTGCGCTCATTCGGGCCGATGGCCCTTGCCCGACACCTCAGGCAGGAGCACCGTCGAGCGACCACGGGAGGAATGCCAAGGCGCCGACGAGCACCCCTGCGATGATCGCCATCGGGAGCAGATTGCGGCGCAGGCGATGGCATGACCAGAAGCCCAATGCGAGGACGACCAGCACGATCACCGTGCGCAGGAGTGCGCCGGCATCGACGGGCTCGCCATTCGGCGCGAGTACCTGGCCGCCGAGGCGTGCGAATACGAACATCACGATCCGGTAGATCGGCGCTGCCTCAAGGAGGATGAACGCGAGGAACATCGAATCTGCATGCAGGTCGCGGTCGCCCCGGCGCAGGCCGATGAGCGCGCGGACGATGGCGAAGACGATCATCACCGGGAGCAGCGTGAACATGACCCGGTTGAACGGCGTATCGATCACCCACAGGCTGAGCGCCAGGGCGAAGATGAGGAATGCCGGCAGGAGCGTGCAGAGGATGACCGGCCCCATTGCCCGGTGCACCGCGACGAGTCTCGGGGATCGCACCCCTCGTCGGGCGAGGACGAATTGGCTGAAGAGTGCAGCAGCGAGGAGCAAGGCTGCCGCCGCGTGACAGGTGATGAGCGTGTAGGACGACACTGACACGCCGAGGATCGACTCCTGGGGATCCGGCAGCTGCCAGCTCATTCCGGCGACCCCGCCACCCCACGTGCCGCTCCTGACGAAGTGCGACACCGACGGGATGAACACCAGGTTCGCGACGAAGGCCGAGCAGACGATCACGAATTGCGTTCGGCTCAGCGAGAGGGTGCTCTTCTCGAAGGTGCGGCCAATGCGTGATTCGTCAAGCATGTTGTTCGTATTCACCGCGAGCTCTCTGCCTTCGCTATCGTCGAAAGGGGGACATCGGCCAAATCCAGCGCTGCCGGCCCCCGGTTTCGACTCGCGTTCCGCAGGATTCTAGTGCGCGGTCGCGCCCTGCCGAACCCTCAAGAGGTGCGGCCCTGTTCGGCGTTCTGTGTCCCGACAAATTGAGCATCCACGCACGGACTCGTTAAATAACCTAAGTGTCGAGGCAATTAGTGTGATTAAGTAGTTCATTGGGAGGTTCGCATGCTGTCATTTGCCAGCCTTGAGCGATCCATCGGGTCGGTTCCTGGCTCGGTCGTCGTGCGGCTCCGCCGCATCGACACCGGTCGCGGCCGTGAGGACCTGTACCGCAACCAACTGCCTGCCCTGCTGACCGAACTCGCGCTCCGAGCTCGAGTCGAGTCGATCACGGCATCCTCCGCGCTCGAAGGGATCGTGGTGCCGGACCCCGTCCGCGCGGTCCGGATCATCGAGGGCAAGGTGCCGGTGTTTCGCAACCGGAGTGAGCAGGAGTTCGCCGGCTACCGCGCAGCCTTGGACTACTTGATGACCGACACGTGGCAACCGTTGAACATCGGCCTTCTCCTGCACCTCCACGCCCTGCTCTTCGAGAAGACCGAAGGCGGGGGCGGTGCATTCAAGTCCAGCGACAACCTCGTGGTCGACCGTTCGTCCGACGGCACTATCGAGGTCCGGTTCGTGCCGGTCCCCGCAGCACGTACGGAGTTCTACACCGCCGAACTGATCAGCCGTTTCAACTCCGCCGCCGGGACCGGTGCTCACCACCCGATCTTGCTCGTCGGGCTGTTCGCCCTCGACCTGTTGACCATCCACCCCTTCGATGACGGCAACGGTCGCGTTGCCAGGGCGCTCACCAATGCTCTCCTGGCCGACGCTGACTACGGAGTTGGCCGCTACGTATCGCTCGAGGGGATCATCGCCAGCACCTCGGACGACTACTACGACTCGCTCCTCGCATCGACGCACGGGTGGCACGACGAGGCCAACGACCCCTGGCCGTGGTTGTCCTACTTCGTCGACACGGTCGCCACTGCCTACGACACCTTCGAATCCAAGGCAGCGTCCGATCGCACTCATGGCACCAAGCAGGAGCGGGTACGGGACTACATACTCCACCGTGCTGACTCTGTGTTCCGGATTGCCGACGTCCGCGCCGCCATGCCAGGTGTGTCGGACCAGACCATCCGGCTCACGCTGGACGCGCTCAAGACCGAGAGACTCATCACCCCCGAGGGCGTCGGCCGAGGGGCGGTCTGGCGGCGGTTGCGCAAGGAATAGCGGTCAGAGGCAAGGAGAAGGACGGGCCGTGTTGATCCCGGTTCGCGGGGATGCCGACGCGGCGTGAACACGATTTGTCCAGTCCTCGCGTGCGATACGTGCGTCGGGATAGTTTCTATCCCCTTTTCGACAATTCCATGTAGCATCGGAAGGCGCAATTCGAGTTCGACCC
>CALPZT020000364.1 GCA_943328365.2 Bifidobacterium breve
CATCCTCATCGGGATGACGTTGCAGAACGCATTCCTCGCGATGGCCGCCTCGGGCCTCGTCACCGCGGCGCTCCTGCTTCGATCACGCAGGACAAAGGGACGATCGCTCGAGGAACTCGCCTGAATGGGCGGCCGCTACTCGATGGTGAAGGTGCGATTCGACTGATCGGTGATTCCGGGGAAGACGACCCGAGCGGTCGTGAATACCTTCGTGCCCTTGACGGTCTTCGGTGCGCTCAGCGTGACAACCGCCTTGTAGCGGTGGAACATCCCGGCGGCGCATGTCGGGGAGCAGTCGTTCTCGGAGAAGATCCCGGTCGCACGCGCCTTGGACGAGCCCCAGGACGTCCACTTGAGCGTCTCGAGAGCGGTGTTCGCATCGGCGCACGAGAGCACGAGCCCGGTCGGCTTCACCGAGAGCTCACCGCAGTTGCTCACCTTCGGCACGGCAGGGGCCGCGCTTGCGGGCGACGAAAGTGCAAGGCCCCCGATGGCCAGGACAGCGATTGCGGGGATAGCGAATGAAGCGCGCATGGGATGCCAATCGTTGTCAGAACAGGTATCGCCGGGCATGCCCGGTGCTGTCTTCACACCCTACCGTCAGGGAGATGCGGTGACACCGTCAGGGAGATGCGGTGACAGTGTCGAGCAGGCGCGCGCGATTGGACATACTTTGCTGTCGCTCACCTACCGAGGAGCCAATGTGCCCGACATCATTCCCGCCCAGCGAGTGACCTGGATGGAGCTCTTCTACGACGTCATCGTGGCGGCGTCGATGCTCCTCATCTACGGATCGCTGGCCAAGCACCTGACCTGGCAGGAGTTCCTCTGGCTGTCAGCCATCGCGCTCGTTGTCTTCGCCATGTGGCTGAGCACGACACTCGTCTTCAACCGACTGCCGGGCGACACAACCGGTCGTCGTCTCTTCGTGATAGCGCAGATGTTTGCCCTCGTCGTGTCCGTTGCGTCGATGGAGAACAGTGACCGTGTCGATGGCGATGTCGGCATCATCGCGCTCGGGGTGGCCATGCTCATCCTCGCGGCGATGTGGGAGTTCATCCGTCGCTCGGCAGCGGAGCAATCCCAGACGGATCGGCTTCCCGTCTTCGCCTTCCTCATCGGATCAGTGTTCCTGCTCTCGACCGCACTCCTGCCGGACTCCTGGAACGCAGCGGTCTTCTGCGTTGGAGCCCTCATCGGCTTCGCCCCAATGCTCATCATGCAGATCCCCCGGCTTCAGGCTGAAGGCCTCATCGACTTGCATCACCTCGTGGAGCGGCTCGGCGGCCTCATTCTCATCATGATCGGCGAGACATTCCTGGAAATGGCAGTTCTCTTCACCAAGGGCGGCAATCCGCGCATCCTCGGCGTGCTGATCGTGCTCATCGTGCTCACCATCGTGTGGTGGCAGTACTTCACCTACGTCACGGATCGGCCATTGGTCAGGGCGGGCGGGCGCCTAGAGGTCGTCCTCGCCGGCCACGCCCTCCTCATACTCGGACTCGGATCATCGGCAGTGGCCCTGACAGAGGTGGGCCTTGCCCTCACGGAGGAACTCCCGCTTCCCGTTCTGGCCGGCATACTCGGCGGTTCGTTCGCGCTCGTCTACGCCGGGTTCGCAACCATCGTCGCAAGCGCAGCGAAGCCCGCTGGCCAACTCCCGATCCTCATCCTCGCGGCCCTTGCCTTCGGATCCGTCGGGGTGCTGTTCTCGTCGGTCTGGGAACTTGACGAGCAGACGATGAGCGTGATTGTCGTGGCGATAAGCCTCGCTGCCCTGCTGCTGACCGCCGCGGCATCGCACCGATCGGCGCGCTCAGCGACGTGAGTCATCGGGCGCTCCGCCCCGACCTTCAGTTGTCGTGGTACGCCTTCGCGAGGTCCTCGATGACCAGCTTTCGCATGCCGAGCATTGCCTGCATGGCACGAGCCGCCCCGGCCGTATCGGCTCCGCCAATGAAGGTGCCCAATGCGGACGGCACCACCTGCCAGCTCACGCCGAACCGGTCGGTGAGCCACCCGCACTGGCCTTCCGACCCGCCCTCGGACAATCGGCTCCAGTACTCGTCGACCTCGGCCTGGCCCTCGCAGCTCACGACGAACGAGATGGCCGGCGTGAACGAGAACATCGGACCGCCATTGAGCGCGGTAAAAGGCCTGCCATCGAGCTGGAAGGACACCATGAGTACCGGAGCCGGCACGCCGTCGGCCTCCGCCCCCTGACGGCTGACGCTGTCGATCGACGAATTCGGAAAGATCGACACGTAGTGATCGGCGGCTTCCTCCGCCGCACCGTCGAACCAGAGGAATGTCGAGATTCCGTTCACTTGGCATCACCGTCGGCTGCGGCGGCTGACTCCATGAGCGCCTTCAGCCGCACGAGGGTCTTCGCCACCGCGATCTGATTGCCGGCATACGCATTGATGAGAAGCAGGCCGGGTGGGAACCGCGCGGTTGATCCGTCAAAAGTCTCGGTCACAACCGTGGTGTGATCATCGATCGGCTCGAACTCGTAGCGCCAGCGGTGATGGTTGAAGTGGCACCACGCGATGAGGCGTCCGTCCTCGAATTCGACGACCTCATTGCTCGTTCGGTACGGCAGTTTGTAGCGCATCTGCATCCCGAATCGAGACCCGAGCTCAAGTCGAGTCGGTCCCTTCACGACCCCTTCGACCATGCCCGAGCCGTCGAACCGATGGTGCTGGGCGGGATCCGCCACCATGTCGAAGATCTCCCCGACAGGGGCCTTGATGACGATCCGGGCCGATCGCGCCCATTTCGATCCGGTGTCGATGATCTCAGCCATATCTCCCATGACGGGAACACGAGACGAGTTCGGACGCATGGGCAGCGGATGAGCCGAGGGGACGAGCCGGCCTGTAAGCCGGATTCTGTGATCAGCCGAGGCTGACCGGTGATCATCCATCTGCGACCGCTGTTGCCAGCGGCCTGGTGCGGTCTACCCGCAGGCATCGAGCGGGCCGCTCGCCTGCGCAGGCCGGTTGCCCGGCCCTCTTGACCTTGCTTCAGGTGGGGTTTACCGAGCCGCCGCAGTCACCTGCAGCGCTGGTGGTCTCTTACACCGCCGTTTCACCCTTACCAGGATTGCTCCTGGCGGTCTGTTTTCTGTGGCACTGTCCCGCGGGTCACCCCGGGTGGGCGTTACCCACCACCTTGCCCTGTGAAGTCCGGACTTTCCTCGACGCGGTTGCCCGCGCCGCGATCACCC
>CALPZT020000365.1 GCA_943328365.2 Bifidobacterium breve
CCATTCGGTCCGACGAGACCAATGACGTCTCCGGGGGCCACGACCATGTCGAGTCCGGCGAAGAGCTCGCGATCGCCATGGCTGACCGACAGGCCCTTTACCTGCACGGTCGCTGACATGTCCCCATCCTGTCGTGGCGGCGTTGGCACCTGACAGTGGCCCGCCCTACACGTGGATGTTCGTCATGTCGCGGTAGCGCGGCCCTGCTGCCACTCCCGGTGGGAACACGGCTTCGATCGCGGCGAGGTCGTCGGGGGAGAGGACGATGTCGCCGGCGGCGATGTTCTGCTCGAGGTGAGCAGTGCGCGTGGTGCCGGGGATCGGCACGATGTCGGCGCCCTGAGCCATGACCCAGGCGAGGGCAAGCTGCGCCGGGAGCACGCCGAGCTCCGACGCGATCACGGCAAGGCGATGGACGAGCTCAAGGTTCTCGGCGAGATTGTCGCCCTGGAAGCGCGGGTTGCCGCGTCGGTGGTCCGTGGCCGAGAGCTCGTCGAGATCGGTAATCTCGCCAGACAGCATGCCGCGTCCCATCGGGGAGAAGGGGACGAATCCGATGCCAAGCTCGCGGGCGATCGCGAGCACTCCGTTGCCCTCGACATCTCGGGTCCACAGCGAGTACTCGCTTTGGATAGCGGTGACGGGATGGATTGCGTGCGCCCGCCGGATCGTGGCGGCCGCCGCCTCGCAGATGCCCAGATGTCGCACTTTTCCGGCCTCGACAAGGCCGTGCATCGCACCCCACGTCTCCTCGATCGGCACGGTCAGGTCGACGCGGTGCTGGTAGAGGAGGTCGATACGGTCGGTCTTGAGCCGGGCAAGCGAAGCATCGCATGCGGCGCGAACGTAATCGGCGCTGCCACTGATGCGAATTCCGCCGGCCTCCATGACCTCGTGGCCGAACTTCGTGGCGATGACGACCTCATCGCGAATGCCGGCGAGCGCATCGCCGAGCAGCTCCTCGCCGGTGCTCGGGCCGTAGATGTCGGCGGTATCGAAGAAGGTGATCCCGCGATCGAGGGCAAGGCGGATGGTCGAATGGGACTCGGTTTCGTCGGCAGCTCCGTAGGAGTGGGTCATGCCCATGCAGCCCAGCCCCTGCTCAGAGACGAGCAGGGAGGTACCGAGGAGTGCAGAGCCGAGGCTGCGTGTGTGCAAGGGAGCTCCCGAAATCAGTTGCGGGCTGGTCAGTGCTCGATGTCAGCCGATGACCCGGCCCACGCCGGAGAAGCGCTCGCGGTACCAAGGGCCGAGGAAGTCGATGATCTCGACACCGTCGTCCGGATTTGATGCGCTCACCATCTTGCCGTTGCCGACATACATGGCGACATGGTGCGCACCCTTCCCGAAGTAGAAGACGAGGTCGCCGGGCCGGATCTGCGACACGGGTACGCGGCGGGTTTGGTCCCACTGCCGGTAGCTGAGGGCGGTGAGCCCGACGCCCGACTGCCCCCAGGCTGCTGCCGTGAGCTTGGAGCAGTCCCATGATCGTGGTGGGTTGGCGCTGTAGGAGTATGGATCGCCAACCTGAGAGAGCATGTAGCGGACGGCTGCCGCGGCACGGCCCTGGCCGGGGGAGCCACCTCCTCCTCCACCGCCTCCGCCGCCGCCTCCACCCGCCTGGCTTTCGATCTTTCGCGCCGCTGCTGCTGCCTGTGCCGCCTGCTGACGGCGCTGCTCGGCCCGCTGGGCGGCGATGATGGCACGCTGCTCCGCCGACAGCTTGCTCAGCACGTTCTCAGCCTGGCGTACCTTGTCGTTGACCTCTGCCTTGCGCTCGGCCGCAGACGCGCTCAGGGCTTTCGCCGCCTTCTCGCGATCGGCGAGCACAGCCTCGGACTGGGCGAGGGCGAGGCCTGTCGTCTGCCACCGGCGAAGGGTCGCCTGCTGCGACATGGACAGCTGCTCCATTGCTGAAGCTTGGGCGAGGAAGGCTGACGGGTCCTCGGCCAGGAGGACCTGAAGGGTCGGATCGATGGATCCCATCATGTACAGCGACCGGGCCAGACTGTTCACGGCCTCGGACTGGGCTCGCCGCGCCGCCTTGTTACGGGCGATCTTCGCCTTGACGCTGTCTATCTCCGTCTGGACATCTGCTAGGTCTGCCCTGACCTCGCTGTAACGCTCATTCGCTGACTCCGCCTGCCCCCGGAGTTCGCGGACCTCCGCCTGAACCGCATTGATGTCAGCTTGGGGAGCAGCCTGACCGGGCGAGGCAACACTGATGGCCAACAACGACACGAGCAAGACCGCCAGGCCGACGCCACCACGGGTTCTCCGTTGCGCGAGAACCACAGATCAGACTCCCTCCCGATATCGGCCCATGGGCCCCTACTCACGTCTTGTCGTTCGAGGCTACATGCTGGATGGGGCTGCGCTTGCCACTGACGCGGGGCAAATCATCAAGATCAGGTAAATCTCACACCTGCCGTCCGCGCTTCGTTGGGCCGGATGGAGGACGCTTGGGAGGTGATCACGAATCAAGGCGGACGAACCCTGCCATCCCGACTCGTGTTCGCGCTTGCCCCGGAGCCTGCGCCAGTACTCATCCGGACCGGCGTCGCGGTGCTCATCGACGTCATCGTGGTGTTCGTCGCTGTTCGGGGGGTGCTCCTCATGGCGGGGCACCCCGAGGGGACGATCACCCACGCGGTGCTTCCGGCCGTGTTCGGCGGGATGTTCGCATTCCTCGGATCACTCGGGGGTTCCGCCCGAAGCGGAATTGCCCGCGCGGCAGTGCTCTCCGGCGTGGCGGTGCCGTTGACCTTCGTTGCGATCTGGGTCCGACCCCTGCCACTTGCCGCAGGCATTGCGCTCGCGGCGGCCGCAGTCTTCGCGGGCATCCTTGCTCGGCACGGCGAGCCGCTCGCGACGCTGGGGAGCATCGTGCTCTACATGTACTTCGTGCCGTTCGTTTTCGGAGCCGGGAGGGGAGTTCCGGTAGGGGACCTTCTCCTGGGCTTCGCGGTCATGGCGGTGTGCACCGTGGCCCTGCGAGGGATCGCAGCCCTCCTTCCGCGGCATCGTGCGCCAGCACGAGTGAAGGCAACCGACGAGCCGAGCGTGACCGTTGGCCGCGAAGGCAAAAGCGCTGTGAACCGGCGGTTTCCGCTGCTAACAGAACTGCAGCTGGCCCGCCTGCGCCGCACCACGATCAGGTCGGCGATCGGGCTGGGAGTCGGTGCGGTGATCGTCGCCGCAACTGGCGATCACAACGCGGTGTGGG
>CALPZT020000366.1 GCA_943328365.2 Bifidobacterium breve
AAGGCGCGACGATCTATGCGTGCCGGTTCGCCATGGGTGCCCTCTACGGCTTCGGCGAGGACGATCTCATCCCCGGTGTTGTTCCGTTCAATCCGCTTGACGTCCTGGACTCCGCGCTGACAGCGTGGACTGAGGGCGCATTCCAGATGAACACCTGGACCGTCTAGTACCAACCTCCTGGGCGGGGGAGAGACTTCCCCGCCCAGGAACTGGAAGACCGGCTCGCACTGACCTGGAGGAACGCATGACTGTTATTCACGCGGCAAGCGGTGTCGCTGACCTCGGTGGCGCGGATGGATGGGGGACGGCTCCTGTCCTCGATCCGAATGAGCCGGTATTCAAAGAGGAGTGGGAGGGGCGGGCATTCGCCATGTCGCTGCTCTCGATGCGGATTTCTGGTGCGAACCTCGACGCATTTCGGCATGCCATGAATCGGCTTGACTCAGAGCACTATTTCGATGACGGCTACTACGGCCGGTGGCTCTATGGCGCTGAGAATCTTCTCATGGACAGCGACATTATCGCTCCTGGGACGGTCGAGGCACGAGCGACGAACATGACTGGCGGCCATGCCGAGGAGCCAGCGGCGCCAGAGCCGCATAAGCCCGACTACGCACCGACCGCCGCCGGTTCAATTCGAGTCATCGATGCCCCGCAGCGCTTTCGGGTCGGCCAGCGAGTGCGAGCGAAGATCATGCACGCACCGGGTCACACGAGGTTGCAGAAGTACACGCAGGGGCACGTCGGTACCGTAGCCATCGTGGAGCCGGCGCAGGTCCTTCCAGACACACATGCGCACTTCATCGCTGAGAACGCCCAGTGGGTCTACACGGTTCGCTTCGACTCAAGGGAATTGTTCGGGCCATCTGCCGAGCAGTTCTCGCTGAACACAGATCTGTACGAGGACTACATGGAGGAGGCATCATGAGCACCGACGTAACAGCCGATCGCATTCCGATCAAGCTCCGCACTGAGGCTCTCGAGCAACTGCTCGTAGAGCGAGGTCTCGTGGATCCGAACGTCATGGATGCCTTCATCAAGACCTACGAGAAGGATGTCGGCCCCCTGAACGGCGCGAAGGTTGTCGCAAAGGCCTGGACGGATGCCGAGTTCAAGGCACGCCTGCTCGAGAACGGGACCACGACCGTTGCCGAACTAGGCTTCAAGGGGCCCCAGGGCGAGCACATTGTCGTCGTGGAGAACACCGAGTCAGTTCATAACGTTGTCGTCTGCACACTGTGCTCGTGCTACCCCTGGCCTCTGCTCGGCCTCCCGCCAACCTGGTACAAGGACCCTGTCTATCGGGCGCGGGTCGTGAAGGAGCCGCGAGCAGTCCTTGGCGAGATGGGGCTCTCGCTTCCCGAGAGCACCGAGATCACCGTGTGGGACAGCAGTTCCGAGGTCCGCTTCTTCGTCCTGCCGCAGCGCCCTGCCGGGTCAGAGGACCTGTCGGAGGATGAACTCGCTGCCCTCGTCTCCCGGGATTCTATGGTCGGTGTCGCTGAGGTCGTCGTCTCATGACTGCCGTCATTGAACTTGATGTCGAAGGACCGGCGGCACCGCCTCGTGCGAACGGCGAACTCGTGTTTGCCGAACCATGGGAGAGCCGGGCATTCGGTCTGGCCATGAGCCTCAACGAGTCCGGCGTCTTCACCTGGGATGAGTTCCGCGAGGAACTCATTGCGGCGATCTCGTCGTGGGAGCAGTCAGCGGCCCCGGGCGACTGCTACAGCTACTACCAGTGCTGGCTCACGGCGCTCGAGCGTATTTCCGTGACCCACGAGCTCATCCCGGCCCACTCGCTGCGTGAGCGCGCACAGGAGCTTGCTGATCGTCCAGCGGGCTACGACCACGGACATGACCACGGGCATGATCACGATCACGACCACGACGACCACGACGACCACGATCACTAACGACGCGTCAGCGGAAGTCTGCGTACAGCGTTTCGTGCCTCGCGGCTGATGCATCCCACGTGAACTCGGGTACCACGATGCGTCCGGCTGCAACGAGTGATGCACGCAGTGCTGGGTCGAGGATGATTTCGTCGATGGCGTGAGCGATGGCTGCGGGGTCCGAGACTCGTGGCAGGAGCGCGTTGACGTGGTCGGTGAGGAATTCGCCGAACACCGGGATACTGCTCGCAACGACAGGTAGGTCGGCTGCGAGTGCTTCGAGGGCGACGAGCCCGAAGCCCTCCTTGACCGACGGGTAGGTGAGGATGTCGGCGGCTCTGAACCAGCGAGCGAGGGTCAGGTCGTCGACCGTGCCGAGTTGCAGGATGTCTTGGCCGAGCGTGAGGTCGAGTCCGGGAAGCAAGCCGAGTGTCTCGAGGCGGTAGGCCTCGTAGTCCTGGAATGAGTGCCCGCCGAGGATAACGAGGACCACCCGCCTGCCCTGTGCCTTGAGCAGGCCGACTGCCTCAAAGAGCTCGCGGCTGCCCTTCCGGGGCTCGACTCCACCGACGGCGAGGAGCACCGTGCGGTCCTTCGCACCTACGGAGTCGCGGAGTTTCGAACGCACGTCATTGCTGATCGGCGGGAACCTGTCAGGGCGAACTCCGTTATGGACGATTTGCGACGCAACGCCGTAATCTCGCTCGAGGGTTTCCTGCCAGGCACGGCTCACCACAAGAACGTGATCGGGTTCGAGGATCGCTTTGCGCTGGCAATCGATGAGTGCCTGGGTCGTGAAGTCGTCGACGTGGTGGACTGTCCGGACGACCGACGGCCCGAGCCCTGCATCGCGAATGCGCGCGGCGGCACGCGCGGATATGCAGTCCTGGGCATGGAGGAGGTTGAAGTCAGCTGCCGTCTGCGTGAGCCCAGCCGCCATGGAGTCGACCGATGCGAAGACCTTCTCGTCGAGTGTCGTCGCCCCCTCGATTGCAGGAAAGAGGGTGAAGGGAACGGAGGTGGGCCGATAGAAGGAATCGCCGGGCCCACCGAGTGCGAACAGATGAACGTCGACCCCTCGCGCCTGCAGTGCCTCGGCGAGTTCGAGGGAGTGAACAACGCCGCCACGGGGCTTCGTCGAGTAGGTGAGGATGCCGAGCCGACCTTGAAACGTCACAGGGAGAGATTACGTTTCGATTGGTCCCTTGAGGCAATGGCACCGGCGACAAGTGCCGCACGGGCATTTGTCTCGGTGACCAGGCAACCGGCGTCGACCAAGGTCGCCACCTGTGCGGCGTAGTTCTGGGGGTCCTTGTCCGTGCCCAGA
>CALPZT020000367.1 GCA_943328365.2 Bifidobacterium breve
CTCGATCAGATCCGGAGCACCGGCGTGCGCGTCGTCGAGGTCCCCGAGTCATGGACCCTCGCCGATATCGGCCCGAGAACGGCGGCCGTCGCCGCTGCCATCGGAGCACCAAAGGATGCAGCCGACCGCGTCACCGCCGAGGCAACGGGCGAGTCCTTCGCGTCACCGACCGGACCGAAGGTTGCCTTCCTCTACCTCCGCGGTACCGCCGCGGTCTACCTCATCGGCGGCAAGGGGTCGGGCGCCGACGCCCTCACCGAGGCGGCCGGGGGCACCGACGTCGGTGCGGCGGCGGGCCTGGACCCATTCGTTCCGCTCACCCCCGAGGCGCTCGTCGCCCTGCAACCCGATGTCATCCTCGTCATGACGAAGGGCCTCGAGTCAGTAGGCGGCGTCGATGGCCTCGTGGCGCTGCCCGGTGTCGCCCAGACACCTGCCGGGGTGAGCCGCCGGGTCGTCGCAGTCGACGACACCCTGCTCCTGTCATTCGGACCCCGCACCGGCGCGCTCATCGAAGCGCTGCACAGCGCCCTGGGCCAATCCGGGTGACACTGCGCTGGCCTTGGGTGACCGCGGCGCTCGCGCTCACCCTCATCCTCGCCGCTGCAGCAGCCCTCCTCATCGGAGTTGCGGCCACCTCGCCAGAAGTGGTCTGGAACATCCGTGCGCCGCGGATCGCGATGGCCGTCATCGTCGGTGGCGGTCTGGCCGTTGCGGGAGCCCTCATGCAGGGATCCCTCGGCAACCCCCTCGCCGATCCGGCCCTCGTCGGCGTCTCCGGTGGAGCCGCACTCGGCGCAGTCGCGGCCGTCGCCCTCGGCGCGGCGTTCAACACGGGCCTCGCGTCGCTCGCGGCCTGCCTCGGAGCCGCCGGTGCAGTGGCGATTGTCGTCGCAGTCTCGATCCGCGATTCGAAGCCGGAGGTCGTGACGCTGCTCCTCGCCGGCGTCGCTGTCACGGCATTCACCACCGCCGCCCTCGCAGTGCTCGTCTCGATGAGCGACACCGCGGGGGCACGCTCGGTCACCTTCTGGACGACGGGGAGCCTGGCCCTTTCCACCTGGGGAGGGGTGCTCTCGGTAGCACCGTTCGCCGTCATCGGCTTCGTGCTGGCCGCGACCACGCCCAGGTCGCTGGATGCCCTCTCGCTCGGCGATCGTGCGGCGCAGGCAGCAGGCGTCGACGTCGCCGGGGTTCGCTACCGGTCCCTCGCCGCCGTCGTTCTGCTCGTCGCCGCGGGGGTCGCCACGGTCGGCATCATCGCGTTCGTCGGGCTACTCGTCCCGCATGCCGTGCGCGCGATTATTGGGCCTCGGCACGGACGGCTCCTTGTCGTGAGCGCCCTTGCCGGAGCCCTGCTCGTCCTGGCAGCCGACACCCTCGCCCGAATCGTCGCGAACCCGGTCGAGATCCCGATCGGTGCCGTCACCGCCCTCGTCGGCGCCCCGGCGTTCTTCGTCCTGCTCCGGCGGACGAGAGCGCGACAGGGCGGCTGGGCATGAATCCGACACCTCAGCCGGTGGGCGACGTGTCTCCCCTCGAGTTGCGGGGGGTCTCACTGGGAAGCGGCGCGAGCACTCGACTCCATCGCACCGACCTGACCCTGGCCCCGGGCTCCGTCACGTCAATCATCGGCGCCAACGGCTCGGGCAAGTCGACCCTCCTGCGGCTCATGTCGGCCGATCTGCAGCCGACCGATGGTCGGGTGCTCATGCACGGTGCCGACGCCTCGGGCCTGAGTGCCACGTTGCTCGCCCGGCATCGGTCGATGCTCGCGCAGGAAACCTCGGTCGCCTTTCCCTTCCTCGTTCACGAGGTCGTGGGCTGGGGCAGGTTCGCCTGGCGCCGCACCCCTGCCGCGGCCGACGATGCCCGAATCATCGACGACGCCATCGAGTCGCAGGGCCTGACCAGCCTCCGCGATCGCCGAGTGACCGAGCTCTCCGGCGGTGAGCGCACTCGCGTCCATCTCGCGAGAGTGATCGCCCAGCGAACTCCCCTGCTTCTCCTCGACGAGGCCGATGCCGATCTCGACCTCGTCGGCAGGAGGCAATTGGACGACACAGTCGCCGCGCTCGCGCTGGAGGGGACGACCGTCGTCGTCGTGAGTCATGACATCAACCGGGTGGCGCCCCACACTGATCGGGTCATCGTGATGAGCCGGGGCGAGGTTCATGCCGACGGTCAGCCCGCGCAGGTACTTACTGAGGAAATACTCAGCAAGGCCTTCGGTACTGCAGTCGAGGTTTCGGACGAGGCCGGCCGGCCTATCGTGCGCCTGCCCGGTGCTCAGCCCCCCGGCCCGATGTGTGGATGATGAGCCGCTCGAGGGCCAAGCGCTTCTGCTCGGGGTCCAGGCTCGACCCCTCGAGCACCCCGCCCTTGAGCGAGCCATCGGCATCGGCGAGCGCAACGGCAGCGGCAGCGAGGCGCCGTTGGTCACCGCTCCAGCCCGACCACTGACGGCGCAGGATCTTCACCTTCCAGGGCGGCACGCCGGCCTCACGCGCAGCCTCGTTCTCTGAGGCCCCGGCCCCGACCCCGGCGACCCGCACGATGCCCCGCAGCCCGGATGCGAGCGCCAACACGGTTGCGACCGCCACGTTGTCGGATGACTGCATCGCCCAGCGGAGGGATCGAAATGCATCGACCGAGCGCCTCTCCCACACCGCATCGGAGATGGCGAACCCGCTTACGTCGGCGACCCCGCCGAAGTAGGAGCGCACATCCTCGGCGATGATCGGGTTGGTCTCGACATCGCTCATGAGCTGGGAGACGGCGGCCGAGAGCAGCCGCAGATCCTGGCCGATGGCGTCGTAGAGCGCGGTGAGCGCATCGGGATCGATCGACCGCTTCTGGGATGCCGCGATGCGGGCCAGGTAGTCGAGGGTCGCCTGGCCCTTCTTGAGCGCCGCGCACTCGATCTGGACGGCGCCAGCCTTGCGGAGCGTGTCCATGAGGTTCTTGCCCTTCACCACCCCGGGGTGGGTGACGATGAGCCAGACATTCTCGGATTCGAGGGTGATGAGTTCGCGAAGGGCCTCGTCGACCTCGTCGGAGGCGCCATCGGCACCGGTGATGAGGAGGATGGTCGAATCGCCGAACAGGGTCGGCGCCCCGGCATCGCGAATCGCGGCGCCGCCATCCTCGCTGCTCGCGACCACGGTCACCTTCTGGGCATCGGGCTCCTGGGCGCGGATCGCCTTGACGGTGTCGCTCAC
>CALPZT020000368.1 GCA_943328365.2 Bifidobacterium breve
CCGACGAGGTCCTCGAGTCGCTCAAGCGCCGGCTCGGCACCCTTCGACTCGGCGACCCGCTCGACAAGAACACCGATATCGGCGCGATCAACTCCGCCGAGCAGCTGGCCCGGATCACCGAGCTCGTCGAATCCGGCGAGCAGGAGGGCGCCGAGCGCTGGAGCCCGGAGTGCACGCTCCCAGGCCGCGGCTATTGGTTCGCGCCGACGATCTTCACCTCGGTCACCCAGGCGCATCGCATCGCGCGCGAGGAGATCTTCGGCCCCGTCCTTTCCGTCCTCACCTTCCGCACGCCCGACGAGGCAGTCGAGAAGGCGAACAACACTCCATTCGGCCTGTCGGCTGGTATCTGGACAGAGAAGGGCAGCCGGATCCTGTGGATGGCGAACCGGCTGCGAGCCGGCGTCATCTGGGCGAACACCTTCAACCGCTTCGATCCGGCGAGCCCGTTCGGGGGGTTCAAGGAGTCGGGATTCGGCCGCGAGGGCGGCATCCCCGGCCTCGCCGCGTACCTGCAGACCGACGACGAAGGGCACAGCTGATGACCGATCGGGTCGAGGTCCGAAAGACCTACAAGCTCTTCGTGGGCGGCGCCTTTCCGCGCAGCGAGTCCGGACGCACCTACGAGGTCTTCGACGCCGAGGGGGCGTTCCTCGCGAATGCCGCGAAGGCGAGCCGCAAGGATGCGCGCGATGCCGTCCTGGCTGCGCGCAAAGGCTTTGCCGGCTGGAGCCGCGCCACCGCCTATAACCGCGGTCAGGTGCTCTACCGCATCGCCGAGGTCATGGAGGGCCGGCGCGATCAGTTCATCGCCGATGTGCAGGCCGCCGAGGGCCTCGGCGACAAGAAGGCGCCGCGTCTCGTCGATGCCGCGATCGACCGCTGGGTCTGGTACGCGGGCTGGGCCGACAAGTACGCGCAGGTGCTCGGCACCGCGAACCCGGTTTCCGGGCCGTACTACAACTTCTCGGTGCCCGAGCCGACCGGCGTCGTCGCGATCGTCGCCCCCCAGCAGTCGAGCCTCCTCGGGCTCGTGAGCGTCATCGCGCCGGTCATCGCGACCGGCAATGCGTGCGTCGTCATCGCGAGCACCGACCGGCCCTGCCCGGCCATCACCCTCACCGAGGTCCTCGCCACGTCCGATGTCGTCGGCGGCGTCGTGAACGTCCTCACCGGCGACCCTGCCGAGATCATGCCCTGGCTCGCGAGCCACGCCGATGTCAACGCCCTCGACCTCACCGGCATCACCGACCCGCCCCTTGCGACCGAGCTCGAAATCGCGGCGGCCGACACCGTCAAGCGCGTGCGACGGGCGGCGCCCGACGAGGACTGGCACGAGCCCGCGACGCTCTCGAGGATTCGCGGATTCGTGGAGACGAAGACCGTCTGGCATCCACTCGGCGTGTAGCGCCGTCGGACGTCCTCACTGAGCAGGTCTGCATTCCCTAGGCCCAGAATGCACATATCGGTACAGCGAGGATGCGATCGCCAAGTGAGAAGACATCCGGTCCCGTGTGCAGAACAGCCCCAGCGACGAATCGGTCGCCGATGCTGTCACGAAGCCAGGCCAGATGCCGCGCATCGGCCCGGGATGGACCCGCTGTCGCCTTGACCTCGAGCGCGATAAGCCGCCCGTCGGGGGTCTCGATGAGGATGTCGATCTCTTCACGGCCATTCTTCGTACGCACGTGATATCGGCCTGAACGGCGTGAGAGGAGCGTCACCTCAGGACGCAATTGCGATGTCACGAACGTGTCGATCGTCCGGCCGAGCAGCGTTCCATCGTTGAGCACTGAAGCGGCGGTTGCGCCGAGCACGGCAGCCATCATCGAGGGGTCGACGAGGTACCGCTTGGGTGTCGACGTGAGGCGCTTGAGTCGGTTGGCGTCCCACGATTGCACCTGCTCTACGACGAAGAGCGACTCGAGCAGGGAGTCATACGCAACTGCGGTACGCCGATCGATACCTGCCGCGTCGTAGAGGGTCTTGTGGTCGATCTCGGTCGCCGAGTGAGCGGCCAGTGCCTGCAGGTAGCGTCCGAGCTTGGCGGAGTCCCTCCCCGGTTCGAGTTCATGGGCGTCACGGGTGATCAACTGGGCGACGTAGCTATCGAGCCAGGCATCGCGCATCTCGGCGGACATAGCCTGCAGTGCAACGGCAGGAAACCCGCCGCGAATCGCTCGATCGACATACTCCACCAGGTCTGGGCGATGCTTGGGCAACCGCACTTCCTCGGCATCGGCCATTGCGAGCGCGCCCAGGAGCGAGTAGCCGTCCTCTCGCACATTGCCGCCGATCTCACGATCTGTCATGCCGTACATGGGCAGCCTTACGAGTCGACCCGTACCGGGCCACGTCGGTTGTGCCAGATCTGCTCGCACACTCCCGGTCAGGACGAACCGCCCGGGACGCGGATCGGCGTCCACTGCACGCTTTACTGCGCCGAGGACCCCTGGCACGGCCTGCCACTCGTCGAGCAGGAGGGGCTCGGCTCGGTTGCGTAGCGCTGCGTCAGGATCGGCCTCGAACGCAGCGGCCTGGGCTTGCCTGTCCAACCGGACCACCTCGACCGTCACCCGAGAGCCGGTGGTCGTCTTACCCGTGGCGCGAGGGCCGGTGATGAGCACCGCTGGAAATGCCGCCACGTACTCCCTCAGCGTTCGGTCCACGAGGCGAGGGGCATAGGCGCGGCCAGGCTCCATGTCCCGACGCTACCCACATTCCACGCTCGATGTCTATTTGGACCACGTATCAATGCCTGTTTGGACCAACATTGCCTGCTTATTTGGACCAGTGAGGGGACTCGCTCAGCCGCGACGGTCTTGTCGGTCTTGTCGCTGCCCGACGTGCCAGCTCGCGATCGATACCCCGGTCAGGGGCCTGCGCGAGTCCAATTGCTAGGTTCCCAGCATCGACACGTTCACTCTGGAAGATGAGCTCGGAGGAGTGCTCTCCTTCGTCCAAGGCACGCGCGATGGACGACCTTTGGCAGACCTCGCCGAGGTTGCCCCCGAACGCAGTCTCGACCATGCCGCGCGAGCTGTCATGGCCCATTGCCCCGGCTGGTTCCTGGCGACCCGCGATAGGCGTCTTGCCGCCAACCTGCGTTCAGCCGGGGCCCGGCAGACTCGGCACGTCCACGTCATGACCAGATCAACTCAACCCGGCGGCCCCGGCGACGCTCCCGATGCGCTCGCGAGCGTGACCCTTCACCCCTTTGC
>CALPZT020000369.1 GCA_943328365.2 Bifidobacterium breve
CCTAGTCTCCGCTGCCCGGACGGCTTCTTCTCCGTGCTCTTCGGTGCCCCGGGTAAACCTGATCGATGCTCACCTGGCCGCTCCGGCGCTTCTGCCCACGACCTGACTCCTCCGGGTCGAGCAAGTACCGGACCCGCGCACCCGACGTCACGTCAATCTGCCACCTCCGAAGAGGCCGCCGCTTGAACGCACCTCGTCCCATCTCGCCCTCTAGCGAGTGCTGACGGCCAACGAGCAGCGACTCCACTCCTCGATCGGGTATCTTCCGCTCGTGGATGACGAGCAGGTCTTCCACGAAGGCCGCAGAATCGCGACCACGAAACCGGTGGCCGCCCAACAGAACTGCCCTGAAGATTCATGGCAGTTCATTGCGGCCGATCCTGCGTGCGCCCAAGCAAAGGAATGGTGATGGAAGACCTGACGAAGGACACTCCCATCGGCTTCCCCGAGACTGCCGGCGACAAGGGCCTCAAGACAGGCGCACTGGGCCTGGTCTCCAGCGTCGTGATGGGGGTCGCGTCAACAGCCCCCGCCTACAGCCTCGCGGCCAGCCTCGGCTTCGTCGTCGCGACGGCGAATGGTGCCGGCATCGTCGGCACCAAGGCACCGTCGATCATGCTCCTCGCCTTCATTCCCATGTTCTTCATCGCGATCGCCTACCAGCAGCTCAACCGAGCCGAACCCGACTGCGGCACCACCTTCACCTGGGCCTCGCGCGCTTTCGGCCCTCGCGCCGGCTGGATCGGTGGCTGGGGAATCATCGCGGCTGACGTGATCGTCATGGCCAATCTCGCCCAGATCGCCGGCTCCTACAGCTTTCAGTTGGTCGGCCAGCCGCAGCTCGCCGACTCGCCACTCTGGAGCACCGTTGCCGGCGTGGTGTGGATCATCGTCATGGCCTACATCTGCTACCGGGGCATCGAGATCTCGGCTCGGCTCCAGTACGCGCTGTTGAGCATCGAGGTCCTCGTCCTCGTCGCATTCTCGGTCATCGCCCTCGTCAAGGTGAACACAGGCAACGCCACACCGGATTCGGTAAGCCCGAGCCTGGACTGGTTCGTGCCCTCCGGACTGAGCCTGGGCGCCCTCGTGACGGCAACCCTCATCGCCGTCTTTATCTACTGGGGCTGGGACACGGCCGTGAGCGTCAATGAGGAGACCTCCAATCCGGAGAAAACCCCTGGCCGCGCCGCCATCATCTCCACCCTTCTCCTGCTCGTCACCTATGCCATCGTCAGCGTCGCGACAGTCGCGTTCGCTGGAACCGGCGAAAGCGGTCTCGGCCTCGCGAATCCCGACAACTCAGACGACGTGTTCCGGGCCCTCGGCCCACAGGTCTTCGGAGGCTCCACCATCGGCGCCGTGTTGGAGGCATTACTTCTGCTGTCAGTGCTGTCCTCGGCGGCCGCCTCGACTCAGACGACAATCCTCCCGACAGCCCGAACCGCCCTGGCGATGGGCGCCTACAAGGCGATCCCGGGCTCGTTCGCCCGCATCCATCCGCGATACATGACACCGTCCGTCGCCACCGTATGGATGGGAGCGGTCTCGATCGTCTTCTACGTGGGGCTGACCCTCGTGAGCCAGAACGTCCTTGGCGACTCGATCGCGGCTGTCGGACTCATGATCGCCTTCTACTACGGACTGACCGGCTTCGCTGCGGTGTGGTTCTACCGGCGCGACATCTTCCGCAGCGCCCGCAACTTCTTCATGAAGGGCCTGTTCCCCTTCCTCGGCGGGCTCATGCTTCTCGGGGCGTTCGTCATCGCGTCGGTTCAGTACGCCGAGCCCACGTACGGGAGCACGGCCATCGGCGGAGTCGGTGGCGTCTTCATCATCGGCATCGGGACGCTCCTGCTCGGGATCGCACTCATGTTCGTCTGGAACATCATTGCGCCCGCCTTCTTCCGAGGTGAGGTCCTTCGCAAGCGCACGTCCTCCGACCTAGTCCTCGCTACCCCGCATCAGGAGGAGGAGACCCTGCGACTACCAGACTCGGGCCTGCCGGACATCGTCATCGCGCCCGATCTGTCGAACCTCCCCCAGGGTGCGCAAGCCCTCGATCTCGAGTCCGGAAAGGAGATTGCGGACGACGCAGGGCTGCGATCGCTGCGTGAGGATCAACGGACGATGAACGAAGTCATGGACAAGCGGCGCCCTGACGGGTTCACACCAGATTCCTAGGCGACAGTGCCGAGCTTGCCAACCTCCGGCACGCCGGCAGCACGCTCGCCTGCCAGATCATGCGCCGTCTGCATC
Organism: Bifidobacterium breve; assembly: GCA_943328365.2. Taxonomy (GTDB): domain Bacteria; phylum Actinomycetota; class Actinomycetes; order S36-B12; family S36-B12; genus WLND01. The sequence goes on from CALPZT020000369.1 coordinate 2,260, forward strand.
GCCAGCCATCCTCGCGCAGGATGGCGCGCGGGTGCACGGGATTCTTCACGCGGTCACTCCGGGAAAAGCCCGATTCGGAGCCCACCCAGAGTGTCAAATCTGTCGCATATTCAGCCTTTGGCGTCTGTCTCGTGGCTGGTCGGAGCCGCAGGAGTCGCCTGCTCAACCATGAGACTACGCCAGTGCTTATCTATTTAGATAAGCACTGGCGTAGTCTCATCCTTTGAGAGCGAACGAAGTTACGGGCGCGGCGCTGAGAACGGTACGAGCAATCGACCTCGGCGATGCGTACACCCAAATCGGGGTACAACTGAAGCGCCTAGTCAGGCAAGGGAGCCTGCATCGCCTCGCAAGAGGCGTCTACTACGCGCCTCCAGACGACGTTTCAACGTCCTGGATTCCGACAATGGAAACAGCGACGGCAGCCGTCGCGACCGCATACTTCGGCGACCGCGTCCCAGTCTTGATGCATCTGACCGCCGCGCGCATGCACGGCGCCGTGCCCAGGGCTCTCGCCGTGGGCATCGTGGCCGTCCCCCGTCAACAGAAGCCAATGCCCCTCACCGACCGGGCGCATGGCCGCGTGATCTTTGTAAAGCGAGACGTGACGCGCCTGGGTGCCGTGCTCATGGCAACTGAACTGGGCGACGTGCTGGCCACGACACGCGAGCAGACCCTCCTCGACTTGGCTAAGCGACCGCAGCTCGGGGACGCTCAGGAGCAGGTGGACGAAGCCATCCGAGAGCTGCTACCCCGAGTCGACTTCGAGCTGGTGACGAAGCTAGCGGGCGAGCAACGAGCGCGGGCTGCCTTATCCAAGCTGCGCACACTCGCATCTACTGGGCGGCGTGGTCATGTCACCGCCTGACGCCCGGGCCGCGTTCGACGCGGCGGAGGACGGAGCCGGCGATTGGATGTCTGCTGCGACGGCTTTCGCTGCAACCCCAGAAGGACACAAGG
>CALPZT020000370.1 GCA_943328365.2 Bifidobacterium breve
CCGATGCCAGCGATCACGCCGCCCTCGGCAATCGGGGTAACCCGTCGGGCCGCACGTCGCTGCCACTGCGAGAGCGGGAGCGGGTCGGAGGCGATGATGAACGGCGGGTCGAGCTCGAAGAGCTGCTCGTACTCGCCGAGGCGCGTGGCGATGAGATCGCGGAACGCCGCAGGATCCTGGACGTATGCGTCGAGCTCGTCGTTCATGAGCATCATCACGTCCTCGGGCTTGGCGTACAGCCCCGCCTCGAACCCGCGCCGGCCCAGCTCGCGGATCGCCATACGCACCTCGTTGATGGTGGCGCACGAGGTTGCCTTCGTCATCTCGCGGAGCGGCACCGTGCGCTGCGCCGATGCGAACGCCATCTCGAAGGTCGCGAGCGCCTCGTCATTGCCGGCCATTAGCCCGCGCATGGTCTCGGCGGCCGCGTTGCGTCGTGCGGCGAGCACCTCGTGCCGGGCGGCCGGCGAATCGGCGTCAGACGCACGGCGAATGCCATTGACGAGCTTGAGCGGCTGCAGCGGATCGCACTCCCACGACAGTGAGTGGATATCCCACTCATTGGGCCCGCGGAATCCGTATTCGAAGAGGAAGCCGTCGAACTTCGATGCGAACTCCCGCTCGGCATCGGTCGACGGGCGCGTCACCGCCGCGAGCACCGCATCGGGGCCCACATCGAACAGCGCGGTGATCTCGGCCGACGCATTCGCGGCGCGAGACAGGTCCCACAGCCCGGTCGACGGAGCCGCTGACTGGACCTCGCCAAGGCCCGAGATCAGCTCGAGCTGGAGCTCCGGCCGGCCGACTGATTCGCACAGTCCGATGAGCATCGTCGGACCGAGGGTCGAGCCGAGGCTCGAGTAGTCGTGCCGGCAGAAGGCATTGTCGAGCTCGGGGATGAAGGAACGGGCGCGTTCGACGAGCTCCGCATCGGTGAGCTTCGTGAGATCGGGCCGCTCCGCGCGGAATCGTCCGGTGCGCCGGCGATCCTCCTCGATCTCGGGGAAGCTTGTCGCACCGAGGATCTCGCCGATCGTGCCCATGGCCTTGGCGGTGAGATCCGGTCGGATATCGCCGTCCTTCGCGACATAGGGCGGGGTATCCGGGTGCGAGCCGAGCAGATCGGCATCGAACTTCGCGAGATCGGCGCCGAGCCGCAGGCCGAGCAGGCGCATGTGCGAGAGATTGAGGTAGAAGTACCCGCCGAAGATCCCGACGACCGGGTACTTCGGTCCGCTCATCTCGTCCTCGGCATAGATCCCGAAGTCGACGAAGCCCCGGAACCAGCCGGGGAGCAGCCCCTCCTCGAAGGTGAGCGACCAGCCGAGGGGGCTCGCGGGGTCGGCAAGGACCTCGCCCGCGTTCGCCCGTGTGTAGTACGGAAGCATCTCGCTGCGCTTCCAGTCGACAATCCATGAATCGATCATGTCGCCGCCACCCTCTCGTCCGTCGTGCGCCTGCAATTCGTCGTGATCATTCGTGCGCTGCACATGACTGCACCGCCGGCATGTGGCATCGGCGGTGCAGTCGAGCGTGCGGTCGAACGTGCGCCCTTCGCTAGAACGGCGCCGATCCGCCATCGACATTGAAGGTCGAGCCCGTCATGCCATTGCCGAGCGGCCCGGCGAGGAGCACTGCCATGCCGGCCACCTGCTCGACGGTCTGCAGTTCCTTTGTCAGGCAGTCGGCGGCGAACTCGGCGAGGAACTGCTCATACGTGATGCCCGCCGCAGCAGCGACCTGGGCGCCGGCATCCTGCATGAGCTCTGTCTCGATCGGCCCGGGGCAGATCGCATTGCACGTGACACCGGTGGTGCCGTACTCCACAGCGGTCGCCTTCGTGAGACCGATCATCGCGTGCTTGCCCGCGATGTAATGGCTCACCATCGGCTTCGAGGCAATCTTGCCCTCGATCGAGGCGATGTTGATGATGCGCCCGTAGCCCGCTGGGAGCATGTACTTCAGGGCCCGACGGGTGCCCCAGAATGCGGTGCTCGCATTCCACTCGAGGCCCTTGAGCCACGCCTCGTCGCTGAGGTCGCCAACGAGCGCCCAGCCGTCCGAGCCGCCGGCGCAGTTGACCATGATGTCGAGCTTGCCGTACTTGGCAATGGCCGCATCGACGAGCGCATCGACCTGCACGCGGTCGAGCGCATCGGTCTTCACGAAGGTGGCACGGTCCCCCGCTGCGAGCCGAGCGAGCGCGTGGGCGCCCTTTTCGTCGCTGCGGTTGCCGAGCACCACCGATGCTCCCTCGTCGACGAAGGCCTTCGCGATGCCGAAGCCGATGCCGGTGCTGCCGGCGGTGATGACCGCAACGCGGCCTTCAAGACTGCCACCCATGTGAACTCCTGCTGCTCGTGGCGGACCGCGATCGGCCCGCCGAATACTGGTGCCGCCATCTCACACCACTTACTGAAGTCCGTCAATGGAAACCCGAACATTGGCTGCCCTTGCATCTCGCGTCACCGCGTTGCCCGCGGCCTGCGAGCTACGTTCCTAGTGCTCGATCACCCTCGGCAGCGGGTAGCCCTCGCGGTGGTTCTCATGCATGAGCCGGTTGATCGTGCGGTGCGCATGCTGCACGCCGGGCTCATTGCGTCCGAAGATCTGGGTCTTGCCCCCGGTAACCGAGACGCCCTTCTGCACCCCGTAGCCGGTGATGTAGTCCTCGCCGTAGGTCACGTCATAGAACCAGTCGCGCATGACCTCGAGCTCGTGCCGCTCCTGGGCATCCTCGGGGATCGGTGTCCGCACGACGATGCGCTGCTCGGTCATCGATTCGGTGACCTTCGTACCGGGCAGCGGGAATCCGATGGCCATCCGCTGACGCCAGCCACCCGCGATGGAGAAGCCCGGGAAGATCCAGTTGATGGCACCGACGTTCGCGGTTGGGTCCCATGTCTCCTCGGGATCATCGAGGTGCTGCTCGATCTCGCGTAGCGCGAACGACACCCGCTCATGCGGACCGAACCCATCGAAAATTGCGGTGTTGCTCAGGTTCGTCTTGAACACGGTGTCCTTGTGGAGGGATGCGAAGTGATAGCCCTCGAGGTAGCCCTCGATCGCGACCTTCCAGTTCGGCCCGGGCATCATGCGCGAGCTGAACAGGTGGCACTCATCGAGCTTGAGGCTCTCGAGGACCGGGGTGAAGTCGCCGAGCCAGGAATCGATGTCGATCTCGAGGCCCGGAGTGAGGCAGACGAAGATGAGGCC
>CALPZT020000371.1 GCA_943328365.2 Bifidobacterium breve
AGGTGATCCGTGGGAATTGAGCGAAGTCCGTCCGCTACTACACTCCGTTTCCAGGAGTTTCGCCCGAGCCCGACCTGAGCAGGAGTGATCATGGAACCGCTGTACCTCGTCGCCGTGATCAAGCCGAAGGCGGAGGGGGCCGCCACCGTCAGGGAGTTCCTCGACTCGATGATCGCTGCGACGCGAGACGAGGACGGATGCGAGATGTATGACCTCGTCGTGGGCGACGATGACCCGAGTACCTGGCTCATGATCGAGAAGTGGTCATCGCGCGCGCACTGGGATGCCCATATGGTCACCCCCCACGTTGCCAAGGGCAATGAGGCCCTGGCCGGCCTCCTGCGCGAGCCGACCGAGCTGCGCTTCTACTCAGCGAAGTAGTCCGCGTGACCACGACCGGCGGATACACGTCCGAGGGGCTCCGGGGTGAATCCGATTCCCTCGTCCTCTCGCGGTTCTCACTCGCAGACGCCCTGAGGCTCGGCAGGATCGCGACTGACCTTGCCATCGAGCGCGGTCTGCCGGTGCTCATCGAAATCAGGCTGGGGCAGCGTGTCGCCTATCGTGCAGCGCTGCCGGGCACGACCGCCGACAACGATGAATGGCTTCGTCGCAAGTTCCAGGTCGTGAGCAGATTCGAGCAGTCGACCCTTGCCGTGCGCGTGGAGCACGAGGAGAAGGGTCGGACCTTCAACGACGCGACCGGCTTGCCCGAGTCTGAGTACGCGGCGCACGGCGGCGGCTGGCCCCTCATGGTGGAGGGCGTCGGCTTCGTCGGCATGTTCGGGGTGTCGGGCCTTCCTCAGGTTGCGGATCACCAGCTCATCGTGGAGTCCATCGGCCTGTACCTGGCCGGGCAGAACTAGGCCTCATGGGCCACAGGCTTCTGGAGTGAACGGAGGAGTCGTCGTCGGCTCCGACGGGATCAGCCGTTGCCCCTGGTCAATTGCCTCGCCCGACTACATGGAGTACCACGACCTGGAATGGGGTAGGCCTGTCCGTGGAGACGCCGCGATCTTCGAGCGCATCAGCCTCGAGGCCTTTCAGTCAGGGCTGTCGTGGCTGACCATCCTGCGCAAGCGTCCTGCCTTCAGGTCAGCATTCGCAGGCTTCGATCCTCAGGCTGTCGCGTCATTCGGCCGAGCCGATGTCACAAGGCTCATGGACGATGCTGGCATCGTCCGAAACCACCGGAAGATCGAGGCGACCATCGGCAACGCACAGGCGGTCGTTCGTCTCATCGAGGCCGGCGGTGAAGGCGCGCTCGATGCGCTGTTCTGGTCCTTCGAAGCGCGGGGAGCGGGCCTCAGGCCGGCTGCGATGGCTGATGTACCTGCGACGAGCGACGGCTCGCGCGCTCTGAGCCGCGCCCTGAAGGCGATCGGGCTCACCTGGGTGGGCCCTACGACCATGTATGCAGCGATGCAGGCGTGCGGAGTCGTAGACGATCACCTTGTCGGATGCGGTGCATCGGCCGCGGTGTAGCCGGCGACTGACCCAGGTCGGTGCTAGTCGATTCGAACGGATCCGACCGGAGTCTCGAACCACACGGCGACGAGCCCCTGCTCATCGGCATCGACCCACTCGACACTGATGTCATCGAGGGGGTGATCCTTCGGCTCGCCGAGCCAGGCACTGATCGTGTCAGGGTCACCGGCAATCTCGATGCGACCGATCGACACCGACCCGGCACCGGCTGACGGGTGCTCGGTTGCGTCGCACTGCCATTCAACGAAGAACGGAAGCTGAGGGTCAGCCATGACGTCGATGACTCCGAGCTGCTTCCAATTGAGGTCGTGCCCGTCCGGCCTGATCCGATGGCCGGGCCGAGCCTCCCTGCCCAGGCGGGCTTCCATCGGGCTGATGTCGTCAACGGCGACGACCCAGGAGAGCCAGCCGCCACCATCCGCCGCACGCCGCGATACTGCCTGGCCGAACGGGGCCTTCTCGGAGGCCGGGTGATCAAGTGCTGCGACCACCTCGACGTAGCAGCCGCCGGCAAGGGGCAGGATGAAGTTTCGGGTGCCGAATTGCGGATGCCGTCCTCCATCCCTGAAGGTGGCGCCGAGATCGGAGCCAATCCGCTGCACGACGTCAGCGAGTTCTCCGGAGGTACAGGCGTAGGACATGTGATCAAGCCGCATGGCGGCATCTTGCCAACTCCGGTGGCGAGATGCCGAACTGGCCCCCGGTAGCCGGACACTGTGGCAGGCTTCGGCCATGTCGAATTCGCCGGAACAGGGCTCGGTTCAGGCCACCCCTACGTTGGACAAGAAGAAATCCCTGATCCTCGGTGCCGTCGGGCTGGCCTTCATGGTCCTCATCTTCTGGAAGGTCATCCCGCAGATCGGCGACTATGGCCAAGCGTGGTCGGCGCTGCAGGCGATGGGAACCGGTGCGATGCTGCTCATCGCGGTGATGGTGCTCCTCTACCTGCTCGCCTACGGACTGCCATTCAAGGCCGTCACCCCGGGCTTGCGCTACTGGCGGTCCCAGCAGGTGAACCAGGCCGCCTTCACGATCAGCAACGGAGTGCCGGCGGGCGGTGCCGTCGGCCTCGCCGTGCAGTTCGGGATGCTCACGTCGTTCGCCGTCGCGCCGACGGCTGCGACCGCTGCGATCACGGCGGTCGGTGTGTGGAGCACGTTCGTGAGCCTGGGATTCCCGATCCTCGGAGTCGTGGCCCTCGCCGCAGTCGGCGGTTCCAGCCAGTACGTGTGGGTCGGCATCATCGGCCTGCTGATTCTTGTCGCGGCGGTCGTCGTGTTCGTCCTCGTCATGAGATCCGAGAGCCTGGCTGCCTCTATCGGCCGTCTCGCGAACAAGGTGATCAACCCGTTTCGCAACCGGGTGAAGTCGCTGCACGATGTTGATGCCGTTGCCCCGATCACGAAGTTCCGCGGCAGCATGTACGACGTCCTCAAGCGCCGGTGGGCTGCCATCACGGCTGCGCAGGTCGCTGTCTCTGCGGCGCAGTTCCTCATCCTGTACGTCGCACTGCGTGGAGTCCAGGGCTGGGATTCCCCGGGCACGTCGATCATCGCGGCGTTTGCGGCCTTTGCGATCAGCCAGGTCATGCTCATGGTCCCGATTACGCCCGGAGGCCTGGGCACCGTCGACGCGCTCATGATTTCGATCCTCATCTCGCTCGGCGCGGAGAAGGGCGACGCGACGGCAGCCGACCTCGTCTGGCGGGCGTCGTCGTACGTCCCG
>CALPZT020000372.1 GCA_943328365.2 Bifidobacterium breve
CTGCCGGACCACGAACTGACGGTTCAGCCGTGCTGCGCGGCGTGGCGTCCGGCGATGAACCCGAAGGTCATGCCGGGCCCGAGGGTTCCGCCCGCGCCACCGTAGACGCCGGCGGTCGGCGATGACATCGCATTGCTGCATACGTATAGGCCCTCGATCGGCTCGTTCGCCCAGTCGATGACCTGAGCATGCTCGTTGGCGCGCGGCCCGCCGCAGGTTCCGAGCACGCCAGCCTCCATCTTCACCGCGTAGAACGGCGCCTGGTCGATGACGCCGAGTGTTCGGTAGGGGGCCTCGAAGTCCTTATCGCCCCAGAAGTTGTCGTAGGTGGCGTCGCCTCGTCCGAACTCGGTATCGCGACCAGAGCGGACGTCGGCATTGAAGCGCTCGACTGTGTCGTGCAGGACAGCGCCGTCGAGGCCGAGCTTGTTCCCGAGCTCCTCGATGGTGCTGGCGCTCACCGCCCAGTCTGGTGCCCCGGAGCCGTGAACTGCAGTGAAGAAGCGGTACTTGCTCGTGTAGCGGCTGTCGACGATGACCCAGTAGGGCAGGTTCACGTAGTCGTGGGTGTTCTCGTCGAAGTTGTGCAGGACGGGTCCGAGCGCGTTGTAACTGACAGCCTCGTTTGCGAAGCGCTTCGCTGAGCGGTTGACGAGGATGGATCCGGGGCGCGTGCGCTCCTGGTTGCCGATGAGGTAATTCGCCTTGCCCCGGCCGTGGGCGGCCATCTCCTGGCTCGACATCATCCACCAGGCATTCGGCATGTTGCCGAGGCTGGCGCCGACCTCCATTGCCATGAGCAGGCCATCGCCCTCGCATTCGGGGACACTCACGGGGCCGGTCATCGGCCCGCGCAGGAATGACTTCACCAGTTGCTCATTCCATTCGAAACCGCCCGTGGCGATGACGACGCCCTTGCGAGCCTTGATGCGCAGGGTCGCGTCAGCCTCCTCCGTGACGATGCCGACGACCCGGCTGCCCTCGCGAATGAGGGTGCGTGCGCGCGATTCGCGCCGAAGCTGGATGCCGCGGTCGATGACCCCCTTGAGCAGCGCACCGATAAGCGCCTGGCCGGCACCGCGGAAGTCACGTGCCTCGCGCTCGGCAATGACCTCAGGGTCGAGGTTCGGGGTGTAGTAGTCCTCGATCATGCTCGTGCGGCGTGGCCATCCGGTCTTCGGCGGGTTCACCCACCTGGCCCAGGTGCCGAGCTCGTCGAATGGGAAGGCCTCGTTGTCGAGCGAGCGGCTGCCGTGCATCTTGCCGCCGACGGCATTCGGCTGATAATCGGGGAATCCGGGGAAGAGCTTGAGTCGCACCGGGGTCTTCTCGTCGAAGTAGCGGAGCATCTCCGGGCCGGCATCGAGGAAGGCGCCGACGTTCTCCGGGTCGAGGGTGTTCTCGGCGGCCAGGCCATCGAGGTAGGAGACGATCTCCTCGAATGAATCCTCGACGCCGTTCTCGGCCTCCTGGTCGTTGAGCGGAAGCCAGAGCATCCCGCCGGACATCGCGGTCGTGCCGCCAATCATCCCGTACTTCTCGAGGACGAGGACCTCGCCAGCGCCGAAGTCGTGGGCCGCGAGAGCGGCCGTGAGCCCGGCCCCGCCGGTGCCGAGGACGACAACGTCGACCTCGAGATCGAAGTCGCCCGCCTGCTCGCTCATCGTGCCTCCGCGTCACTCGACTTGCACAGGCACAGCGCCCGTGACTGCACAGCAACCCAACGCCCCAACTGAGGTTGAGCGGTAGTTACTATACAATCACTAATGAAAGTACTCCAAAATCTCGATGTCAAGGAGCCCACCGGGCGCCGGCGCGTTGACGAGCGCATGCCTTGCCCAAGGTGGGTAGCGATCCGCAGCATTTCGGGCTCCCCCACATGGTGCAGGATGCATCCATGGCCCATCGTGAGCGAGTGTCAGATCTTCACATTGATCCCCTGACGTGGTCGATGACGACTTCCGAGATCGGCACAGTCATTGCCGTGGCTTCGGCCAGGGGTCTCGTCGCCGTCCGCATCGGAGCGGACGAGACGGCACTCGAACGCGAGATGGCAGAAGAATTCGGGCGCTCATCGCTCCGTCGAGCCGACGATGCGATGGCGGGTTGCCTGGCTGCGCTTCAGACCCACGCACTCACGGGCCAGGCAACGGATCTACCGCTCGACCCCCGAGGCACGGCGTTCCGGATACAGGTATGGAATGCGCTGCGCAAGATCCCGGCGGGCCAGACCCGCACCTACGCGCAGGTGGCTGCCGGCATCGGCAAGCCAACGGGTGCGCGCGCTGTTGCGTCCGCCTGCGCAAGCAATCCGATCGCCCTCGCGATCCCCTGCCATCGAGTGATCAGGGGTGACGGATCCCTGGCCGGCTATGCGTGGGGCCTTCAACTGAAGGAGCGACTCCTCGCGCTGGAGGTGCAGCCGCAGGCTGCCTGATTCGCCGTTCATCGAGAGTTCTCTGCGATTCGCGCTGCGACCATGTCGCGCAGGAGTGCGACGTCGGGCTTCCAGTCGACCGGTACCTGAATCGTCTTCTTGTTCACCTTGTAGTCGGTCAGGCGCGGCCGAAACTGCTCGAGCACATCCGTACCCCACGGTGCGATGAGGATGTGGTTGGTGAGCACCGACAGCCCGAAGACGTAATGACCGTCGATCTTCACCATCGGCTGGTTCCAGGCGATGACGGTCTCGGCTTTCGGGTACTTCGACGTGATCGCCTTGAGGATCGCGCGCACCGTCGTGCGCTTGGTCTCGTCGCAGGGCTCGAGGTAGTCATCGAGGGTGGCAACGCGGTGAGCGCTCGTCGACCCGCGTGAGTACATGACGAGGGCATTCGCGTGGGCCTGGCTGAAGCCGTGATTCTCCTTGAGGAAGGCGATCTGATCGGCGTACTTGCGGTCGGAGATCTGGGCCATCTGGTCGAACCAGTACGACATGGGCTGGCCGTACTTCTTCTCGATGGCAGGGAAGTAGCTCGCGCGGTCGGGGTTGGCGGCCATGGGCAGGATTCTACGTTCGGCAGGGGATGATTGGGCATGCAGTTTCTCCTCTCCGTGATCGACCACGAGACCGGGTTGGCAACCGAAGCCGAAATGGCCGACATTGGCGCGTTCAACGACCGGCTGAGAGCGAATGGCCACTGGATGCATGCCGGCGGTCTCGAGCCGCCAGGCTCGGCCGCCGTCTTCGACAACC
>CALPZT020000373.1 GCA_943328365.2 Bifidobacterium breve
CGGCGAGCAGAAGACGGAGGCTCGTGGGGGATTGTTCTGTGCAGTGCAGGTCCGTCGGCCAAGATCCCCGTGATGCGTGTCATTCTGCGACCCTTGCACCCACGTCTTTGGGCCACGTCGAAATATTCCTTAATTGGAACATTGGCGGTCGATACTGGCGTCAAATATGGGCAAATCGGGCACCCGTTGACCTTGGGTCGAACTTCGACGGTCCTTATCGAACAGGCCTAGACGTGTGGATCGCGGAGTGAATCACTGCACTGCGGCGTATCCCTGCAGCGTTGGGCTGTACCGAAGTGTCCTGACGCAGACGGGACCCCCCCGGCCGTTGTTCAGCCAAGCGCCCTGCGTCCAGGACCTCCCCCAGCCGGTCTCGCGCTCCGCGATATTGGTGCGAACCTCCATTGGAACTGGAGTGCAGGAGTCGTTCGTCGGCAGACCGAATGACTCGAGGATGTCTGGTCGAAGGGAGGTATTCGTCCCATCATCAACATAGGTGGCAAAGAGGAGATTTCTGGTGGTGACGGCGGTCCATGTTGCCCCGGAGTCGACACTCCTGCTGCGATTGCCATTCAAATACGTCGACTGGTCGCTCGACTGAAGCGTCAGTCCTCCCAACACCGGATCCGTCGCGGTGGCTGAGATGACAAGCACATAGCGGGCACCGGCAGTGACCGTGGCAGTACTCGTGAAGGTGATATCGAACGGCAGATAGCTCCCGCAATCTGCTGCCGGAGGGATGCCCGACAGCCGTGAGCCGGAGAGGCTTTCGATGGCCAGTGCGCCAGGCGCTGTGTCGGGAGTGCTGTTCGGCGCGACACCAGTCGCTGGATACAGAGCAACCTGGACGCTCGTGAGATCGTTATTCGCATTGCAGCCGAAGAGCCTCACTTGCGTGAGCGGGCCCGTGATCCCCGCAATGAAGGTCTGACCGAAGGAGGTCGCACCGGTCGAAACCACCTCGCCGATCCGTGGTCCGAGGTTTGCCTGATCCTGGACGGAGGCGGCGAGGGTGACGCCCGTTGTCAGGGCAAACACCCCTGCGATGAAAGGAAGCACCAGGAGTCTTCGCCGCAGTCGGGACGAATGGTTCGACGAGTTTCGACGACGTGGGCGATAGCCAACCACTGCTCTCACCCCCTCAATTGGGTAACCTGCTCAGGAAAGACTCGATCGCACGTGCGACCTCATCTGGGTGGGTTTCCATGAGCGGGATCATGCCGTCCTCGATGATCACGGTCTCAACCTTCCGCGAGGCGGTGAGAGCCTCGCGCACCCGAGGGAGGTCGGGCATCGCGAAGGGGTCGGCCGCCGCACCGATCATGAGAACCGGGGTGGTGACAAGGCCGATGCGCTCCTCCATCCGGTAGCGGGCACAGGCCCGGTGGCCCTCAACCGGGTCGAGGCCGGGGGCGAGGGCATCGCGGATGAACCGGTCAAGAAGATCGGGCCGGTTCGGAGGGTAGAACGGGGCGCGCATCGCCCACAGTTCCATGAGGTGGGAGCCGTCGGTCTTCGCGATGGCGTCATCGACTCCGGGCCCGTCCGCATGCTTGATCCGGAACTCCGCGTCCGTCCAGGGGGCGCTTGAGAGAACGAGCGCCGACGTGAGATCAGGGCGCGACGCCGCTACCTCGATGGCCACGGCCGCGCCGGTGTGATGCCCGATCACCGTGACGTTGTCGAGACCGAGTGACTCGATGAGGTCGACGGCCCCCGCTGCCATGAGTTCGATGGTGTGAGGGGATGGCGCGGTGGGGCTTGTTCCGAATCCCACCATGTCCATCGCGATCGTCCGATGGTTGTGGGCGAGCAGGGGCTGCAACTCCGCGAACTCGTCAAGGGATCGCGGGGTCTGATGGAGGAGAAGGCAGGCGCTCCCCGCGCCTTCGTCGCGGAAGTGAATCTTGCCGCTCGGGGTCTCTGCATATCCGAACCTGCCCCGCGGGCGGTGATTCTCATTCATGATGGCCTCCGGAACCGTACGGTACCGAGTTGTCGACCCTGCCTTACTGTCATTACTACTTCTTGCTGTTGCCCAGATCCTGGAGGCCCCAATGCTCGCCGCTCGCCTGCACGAATGGGGGTCCTCACCCAGCATCGACGAGGTGCCGGCTCCGACGCCCGCGGCTGGAGAGTCGCTGGTGCGAGTGCTGGCTGCCTCCGTCGGCCATCTCGACCTGACGATCGCGGGCGGTCACTTCCCGGTGAGCCCGACACTGCCCTACATAGGCGGTGTCGAGGGATGCGGAATCGTGTTGGAATCAGAGACGATCCCAGTCGGAAGTCGAGTCATCGTCCGCGGCGCCGGGATTGGTATCGATCGAGATGGCTGCTGGGCTGAATACGTTGCGGTGCCCGACACAGCGCTCTTCCCGGCATCCCCGGCAATGACTCCCGAGCTCGCATCTGCCTACTTCGTTCCAGCGACGACCGCGTACGTGGCTCTGCACGAAGTCGGCCACCTCGTCGACGGCGAGACTGTCGTCGTCCTGGGGGCTGCCGGAGCCGTCGGCTCCATCGCCTGCCAGTTGGCCCTCTATGCGGGCGCGCAGGTCATCGGCGTCGTTTCTCGGGCCGAGCGCAAGCAGGCTGTTCCACCCGGCGTTGAATGCTTGAGTCTCGACGAGCCCGGCGAATTGCAGCACCTGGCATCCGATCGACGATCCGATCTCGTTGTCGATACGTTCGGCGGCGATGGCTTGACGGAGCGCCTTTGGTGGGCGAAGCCAGGCGGCCGGGTGGCGCTCGTTGGCTACACGCAGGGCTCCGTCGCGGGGATGGACCTGCCGGCCTGGCTGCTATCGGATGTGGCCGTTCTGCCGGTCAACACCATCAGCCGAGCCGCCGCCGCGAGCAGGTGCGATCCGGAGCTCCGCGCGATGCTCGAAGACGGTCGGCTGACCCTCAATCTCGAAGACTTTCCGTTGGCAGCTATCGGCGATGCCGTGGCCCGACTTCGGTCCGGTTTGGTTCGCGGACGGGCGGTGCTGACGATGCCATCTCATTCAGCGGAACAGTGAGACGGGCATGGCAGGGAATCTCGCATTAGATATGCGCGTCAACGCGGGCGCGGCAAATCCCTTGCTGGCGTCGGCCCATCGAGAGGAAATCCATGAAGAAGATCGCATTGGGGGTTGGTATCGCCTCCCTGGCGCTGTTGGCCTCGGCTTGTGGGGGCTCGTCAGGAGGAAC
>CALPZT020000374.1 GCA_943328365.2 Bifidobacterium breve
GGCAGCCCTCGTTGGGGCGAATGGCGCCGGAAAGACAACGCTGATGCGGATGATCGCCGGCGATATCGAGCCGGAGCAAGGCTCGATTTTCTCCAGCGGCGGGCTCACGTTCATGCGTCAGTTCATCGGGCAGATGACGGAGGGCACGGTACGCGATCTCCTCGTTCAGATGAGCCCGCGGCCTTTGATGACGGCGGCCGCCGCACTCGATGCCGCTGAGCTGCTCATGATGGAGCGAGAGGACGAGGCGACGCAGATGGCCTACGCCCACGCGATAAGCGACTATGCCGATGCCGGGGGGTATGACGCGGAGGTGCTCTGGGACGTCGTGACGATGGCCGCGATGGGGGAGATATTCGAAAAACTGCGCTGGCGCTCGGTCGGCACGCTATCTGGCGGTGAGCAGAAGCGTATCGTCCTGGAGTATCTCTTGCGCGGCAGCGACGAAGTGCTCCTTCTCGACGAACCGGACAACTACCTTGATGTGCCGGGCAAGCTGTGGCTCGAGGAGCAGTTGCGCACGACGTCGAAGACAGTGCTTCTCATCTCACATGATCGAGAGCTGCTCAACCAGGCAGCCAGTCATGTCATCGGCATCGAACTCGGTGCGGCAGGCAACACGGCGTGGGTGCACGGCTCTGGCTTCGCGACCTTCCATGAAGCCCGGGCGGCACGGTTCACCCGGCTTGAGGAGCTTCATCGTCGCTGGGACGAGGAGCACGTCAAGCTCAAGACCCTCGTCCAGACCCTCAAGGTCAAGGCGAAGTTCAATGACGGGCTGGCCTCGCGCTACCAGGCAGCCCAGACTCGCCTGCGGAAGTTCGAGGAGGCGGGTCCGCCATCTGGCATTCCGCGGGAGCAGCAGGTGAGCATGCGGTTGCGCGGAGGTCGCACTGCGAAGCGTGCGATCGTGTGCGAGCAACTCGAACTCACCGGTCTCACGAAGCCATTCGATGTCGAGATCTGGTTCGGCGAGCGGGTGGCGATTCTGGGGGCGAACGGATCGGGCAAGTCGCATCTGCTGCGGCTGCTCGCTGGCGGGGGTTCTGACCCTGATGTCGAGCACCAGCCGGTGGGCGATGTCGTCATCGCTCCGGTGCGTCACTCCGGAATGGCCCGGCTCGGAGCTCGCGTGCGTCCGGGCTGGTTCGCGCAGACGCATGTGCGTCCGGATCTCGCCGGGCGCACCCTCCTCGAGATTCTCCACCGGGGTGACGGCCGTCGCGATGGCATGGCCCGGGAGCAGGCGGCACGGGCCCTTGATCGCTATGAGCTCGCGGAGGCCTCAGAGCAGGTCTATGACACCCTTTCCGGCGGTCAGCAGGCAAGGCTTCAGATTCTCCTGCTCGAGCTTTCCGGTGCGACCCTGCTGCTCCTGGACGAGCCAACTGACAACCTCGATCTCGCGAGCGCCGAGGCGCTGGAGATCGGACTCGATGCATTCGACGGCACCGTCGTTGCGGTAACCCATGACCGTTGGTTCGCAGCGACCTTGGACCGATTCCTCGTCTTCACTGCCGATGGACGCGTCGTGGAGTCAGATGTGCCGGTGTGGTCGGGCTGGTAGCAGGCTCGGATTCCGGCACCGATTTGCGCTTCGTCGAAACCGATATTCGGACGCAACCGGGGGCGATTTGGCCTCGTCCGCTCCGCGTGGGTATCCTTACGGGTCGCTGAGGTGCTTCCCCGAAGATCCCCGGTGTCGGCAATGATCCAGGTACAAATGATCCAGGTACAAATGATCCAAGCAATGAGCATGCACGGTCGATTGAGCAAATCGGCCGAGCAGTCCAGTCCCCAACGAGCAACGAAGGTGGCGTTCCGTGCGCACGTACAGCCCAAAGGCCGGTGAGATCACCCGCACCTGGCACGTTATTGATGCGACGGACATTGTCCTCGGTCGTCTCGCGAGCAACGTCGCGAAGCTCCTTCGCGGCAAGCACAAGACCATATTCGCCCCGCACGTCGATACGGGCGATTTCGTCATCATCATCAATGCCGACAAGGTCGTCCTCACCGGCGCCAAGAAGCAGCAGAAGATGGACTATCGCCACTCCGGCTTCCCGGGCGGCCTGCGGGCCACCTCCTACTCCGACCTGCTCGAGAGCAATCCGCGTCGTGTCGTCGAGAAGGCCGTGAAGGGCATGCTCCCGCACAACAAGCTCGGCCGCCAGCAGATCACCAAGCTCAAGGTGTACGCCGGCTCAGATCACCCGCATGCCGCACAGGCGCCGGTGCCCTACGTGCTTTCCCAGGTCGCGCAGTAAGCGCGCTCTCCGCAACTTCACGCCGTAATCAACGAGAGGACCGTGGCAGTGTCTGAGGCCACCATCGAAATAGACGATGTCGAGATCGACATCGAAGACGAGGCTCCCTCGGAGTACACCTCCGAGACTCCGGCCCGCGCTGTCGTAACCCGCGAGATCGTTCAAGCCCCGGGTGCTGCAACCGGCCGACGCAAGCAGGCAATCGCCCGCGTGCGCCTCATCCCAGGCACCGGCAAGTGGACCATCAATGGCCGGGATCTCGATGAGTACTTCCCGAACAAGGTGCACCAGCAGCTCGTCAACGAGCCCTTCGTGACCCTCGGCGCTGAGGGCATGTTCGATGTCATCGCGCGCATCGGCGGCGGCGGCGTCTCCGGCCAGGCAGGGGCACTTCGACTTGGCGTCGCCCGGTCACTCAACGCGATCGATACCGAGGGCAACCGTCCGAGCCTGAAGAAGGCCGGCTTCCTCACGCGCGATCCTCGCGTGAAGGAGCGCAAGAAGTACGGCCTGAAGAAGGCTCGCAAGGCACCTCAGTACAGCAAGCGCTAGTCCCTTGGGCCGACTCTTCGGTACCGACGGGGTCCGTGGGCTCGCGAATCGCGATCTCACCGCGGAGTTAGCACTCGATCTGTCCGTCGCTGCGGCCCACGTCCTCGCGGACGTGGGCGCATTCGAGGGTCATCGGCCAACGGCCGTGGTCGGACGAGACGGCCGGGCAAGCGGCGAGTTTCTCGAAGCGGCAGTGGTTGCGGGTCTCGCTAGCGCCGGGATAGACGTCACCCTTCTCGGTGTCGTGCCAACCCCGGCGGTCGCGTACCTGACAGATGCCCTGGGCGCCGATATAGGCGTCATGCTCTCGGCCTCCCACAACGCGATGCCGGACAACGGCATCAAGTTCTTTGCCACTGGCGGTCACAAGCTCGA
>CALPZT020000375.1 GCA_943328365.2 Bifidobacterium breve
GAGACGCCGTTCGGCCGTCGTGTCATCGGCGGAATCGCACAGGGCCGGTGGCAGGGGGAGCGGCTCAATGCGAGCATCGTGGGGCCGGGGGGAGACTGGGCCATTCCGACGCCCGGCCCGATCATGCTCCTCGATGTTCGACAGGTGCTGCAGACCGATGACGGTGCGCTCATCTACGTGAGTTATCACGGGCGGTGCGACCGCGACCGCGGCACCTACACCGTCGCGCCGACCTTCGAGACGTCCGATGAGCGATACGGCTGGCTCAACGCGGTGCAGGCAGTCGGGCAGGGCCGCAATGACGGTGACTCGATCGTCTACGAGATGTTCGAGGTGCGCTAGGAGTTCGAGGGTCGCTCATTGGGCTTGCGCGCAACGAGCGTGAGAAGCGTGGCCTCCGGGGGGCACGCAAAGCGGTACGGGGCAAAGGGCGAGGTGCCGAGACCCGCAGAGACATGCAGGGCGGCGGAGTGACGGCTGCCGAGTGCTTGGTGCGATGAGAGGCCGCGGGCCCGAGCCCGGTCGATATCGCAGTTCGTGACGAGGGCGCCGATGCCGGGAATGCGAAGTTGACCGCCGTGGGTATGCCCGGCGAGGACGAGGTCGGCGCCATCGGCGGCCATGCCGTCGAGGACCCGGAGGTATGGCGCATGGGTGACACCGAGTCGCAGGTCGGCGGCGTCGTCGAATGGCCCGGCGATGTCGGAGTAGCGGTCGCGGCTGATGTGCGGGTCGTCGACGCCGCGCAGATCGACGTTGCGACCGCTGATGGACAGCTTCGTGCGGCTGTTGTCGAGGTGCGCCCAGCCGCCGTCGACAAGGCCGCCGACGAGGTCGGCCCACGGGAGCATCGGCCTGGTTGGCTCGAGCTGGGATGGTCCGGCGAAGTACTTGGCGGGGTTGATCATCCGGGGGGCGTAGTAGTCGTTGCTGCCGAGCACGAAGGCACCCGGGAGGTCGAACAGCGGATCGAGGGTGTCGAGCACGTGCGGCACTGCATCCTCATGCGACATGAAATCGCCGGTCGCGATGACGGCGTCGGGCTGCAGGTCGCGTAGCGAACGCACCCATGCCTGCTTATCGAACTGGCCGGGCACGAGGTGGAGGTCGGACAGGTGGAGGATGCTCAGCGGCGCCTGGCCGGCGGGGAGTGCGGCGACGGTTGCGTGCCTGAGGGTGTACTGCTGGGCCTCCCACCGGGCGTAGACGAGCGCTGCGGCCCCTGCAACCGCCGTGCCGACGGTGCCGAGGATGACCTTCGTTGCGCTGTGCACCGGTTCATCGTCCCACGTCTCGCCTGTCGGTGATCGAGCGACCGGCCTGCCACAATGCCGATATGAGCCAGATGAAGGACCAACTGAAGGACGACCTGACCGCCGCGATGAAGTCTCGCGATGAGTTGACCGCCGCGACCCTGCGCATGGCACTGACCGCGATCACGAACGAGGAGGTCGCCGGCAAGGAGGCTCGAACCCTCTCCGACGACGACATCGTCGTGGTGCTCGGGCGCGAGGCGAAGAAGCGCCGAGAGTCGGCCGAGGCCTACGACGCAGCCGACAGGCCAGAGCTCGCCGACCGTGAGCGTGCCGAACTCGGAGTCCTCGCACGCTACCTGCCGCAGGCGATGAGCGACGATGAACTCCGCGGCATCGTGACGGCTGCGGTGGCAGAGGTGTCGGCATCCGGGGCGACCGGCGGCGCTGCCATGGGTGCGGTCATGAAACTGGTGACCCCGCAGGTGAAGGGCCGGGCCGATGGCGGTCAGGTAGCGGCGCTCGTCAAGGCTGCACTGGGCATGTAGTTCGCGCGGCGACTGCTATTCAGGCGTGGTGGCGGCGGGTGCTTCGTCCGGCACCGTCGGCGCGGTGTCACCGGTCGGTGGCGCAACGGTGGGCGATGCCGTGGGCTTCACGCTGTTGTCGAAGATGAATTCATCTTCGTTGGGCACTGGCTCCAGCCCCGGGACCAGCGACGACATCGAGGTGACCCCTCTGGCCGGTCGCAGATTCCACTCGTTGCTCAGCGTGAACGTGGTGGGGTCGGTCCCTTCGAGCGCGGCTGTCATCGACCGCTGCCAGATGGGCCCGGGGAGGGTGCTGCCGAATACCTGCTTGTAGTACTTGCCGTTGATGGTGAGGTTCTTCATCGGGTGCGCGAAGCCCCCGCGGGGGTCGCCGACCCATGCTGCTGCTGCGATATCAGGGGTGAAGCCGGCGAACCACACTGCTGCGGACTCGTTCGTGGTGCCCGTCTTGCCCGCGGCTGGCCGATCGGCGAGCGACATGGCAGCACCTGTGCGGCCGGTGATCGGCCCGTCGATGACGCCGGTGAGGAGAGCAGTGACGCCATCTGCGACGTCCTGGGAAATGACCTGGGTGCAATCCTCATCGGGCACATCGAGGGAGCGGTTCTCGCGGTCCCTGATCTCCAGAATTGATCGGGGTTTGCAGTAGAGGCCGTGGGCGGCGAAGGTCGCGTAGGCATTGGCCATGGCGAGCGGCGTGACCTCCATGCTGCCGAGGGTGAAGGATGGCACGCGAAGGAGCGGGCCACCGCTGCCGAGGAAGACGCCCATGGACTCTGCGATCTCAGCGGGCCGACAGAGCCCAGTGCGCTCCTCGATCGCCATGAAGTACGTGTTAATCGAATAGGCGGTCGCGCGGGCCATGTCGAAGGTGCCCTGACCTGTCGAGTTGCGAACGGTGATCGGCCCGAATGGCGCACCCGTCTCGCAGTTCGTGAAGTTCTCGAAGGTGTTCGGACTCGGCGAGCTGATGTATTCGGTCGGCGAGATCCCGGATTCGAGGGCAGCGGCGAGGGTGAACACCTTGAAGGTCGAACCGGCCTGCATGCCGATGGTGCCGCCATGGGCTCGATCGGTGTTGTAGTTGTACGTGGTCTTGCCGCGGCCCGAGGTACCCCACTCGCGGTTCTGGGTCATCGCCAGGATGTTGCCCGTGCCCGGCTCCATCATCGTGATGGCAGCAGCGCGCCGGCTTTCATCGTCAATTGGGATTGCGCCCGTGACCGCTTCGAAGGCACCGCGTTGCGCATTCGGGCTCAAGGTCGTTCGGACGGTGTAGCCCCCACGCCGCAGGAAGGCCTCGCGTGCCTCAGGGGTGTCGCCGAACGCGGGATCGGTGCGGATGGTCTGGAGGACGTAGTCGCAGAAGAAGGGTGCGTACGAC
>CALPZT020000376.1 GCA_943328365.2 Bifidobacterium breve
ATTCTTTAGACACACGTGTGCCACTCCCCGTGTCCCCCGTCGCGTATTCCCCCGTGGACGGACGGACGGACGCACGGTCAGCGCGTGCTGGCCGTGTCACCTACGTGTCACTTCTCAGGGCAAAACAGGGTAGATACCGGTAATTTCGGGCGCATCCAGCCGTTATCACGGAGTCCAAAAACCTATGCTGGTAAAGGCTTTTCAGTGGAGCGGGTGACGGGAATCGAACCCGCACTGTCAGCTTGGGAAGCTGATGTTCTACCACTGAACTACACCCGCCGGCGTCGTGCTCCGCCAATTATGGCCCATGCCGGCGACGGTGGAGGTCGGTAGGTTGCTTCGATCCACTTCGAGTACTGGGTTTCGAAGGGCTCGTCTGTTACGTTTGTTTCGAATATGGAGGAAACATGACGCATTCGCTCGCAGAACTCCGTCCCGATCGTCGAGATATTGACCTGGCTCGCGAGGCCCTCGTGCGCATGCGCCCGGTCCTCGAAGACCCGAGCCTGTCCGGCGACCAGCCCGTGACGATTACTGTTGCAGGCGGCGCGGAAGCGATCGTCGTCCCAAAATCGGTCCTCGAGTTACTGGTCCGGGTCCTGGGAAGCCTGTCTGCAGGAGAGGGCATCACGGTTGTGCCCTCACACGCTGAGCTGACCACTCAGCAGGCTGCAGATGTTCTGAACGTATCCCGGCCTCACTTCGTGAAACTGCTGACGGAGGGTCGGATCGAATACCGGACTGTCGGCACGCACCGTCGAGTCTTGGCCGAGTCGCTCATGGACTTCTTGAAGGTCGACGATCAGAGCCGACGGGCAGCCGCGGCTGAGCTGACGACACTCGGGCAGGAAATGAGACTTACCTGATGGCGTTTGTCGTCATCTATGACGCCAACGTGCTTTACCCGAGCGTCTTGCGCGATGTCTTGATTCGGCTCGCACAGTCTGGACTTGTTCGTGCGAGATGGACAGACCGGATCCTGGACGAGGTCTTCAGAAACTTGTTGGCCAACCGCCCGGATTTGGACCCCGGTAAGTTGGCACGCACGCGTGAACTCATGAACGCATCCGTACGCGACGTCTTGGTAGAGGGTTACGAGGCGCTGATGAATGCTCTGACACTGCCGGACCCGGACGACGTCCATGTGCTTGCCGCTGCGATCCGGTCCCATGCCCAGGTGATTGTCACGACGAACGTGCGCGACTTCCCGGAGTTCGAACTCGGAAGGTGGGACATCGAGGCGAAACACCCGGATGACTTCCTCGTGGACCAATTCCATCTCGATGGGATCGCGCTGCACGTCATTGTGCAGCAGGTAGCGGATAGCACCGCCCATCCACCGATGACGTTCTCCGATGTCCTCGATAATCTTGAACGATCTGGCATCACCCAAGCTTCGGCACTACTCCGGCGATAGCAGGGCCGCAGGTGTCGTTGAGCGCCTGCGTTCGCCGAAGTTGGGCCAGCGCGCACGAAGTCGAGGTCGGTAGGTTGCATCCATGGAGATGGTGATCGGCCCGCGCATCGGATTGCTCAGCCCCGATGATCTCGCCTGGGCATATCCGTGGCCGGCCGAGGGACGCTGGGTTCGCGCAATGATGGTGACGACCCTCGACGGCGCGCCAGCGGGGCCCGATGGCCGCAGCGGCTCGATCTCATCACCGGCCGACCGCGCGGTGCTCGTCGAAGCACGGCGGCTCAGCGACGTCGTCCTCATCGGGGCCGGCACCCTGCGGGCCGAGCGCTACAACCCGATGCGAGCCAAGCCCGCCGACGCTGCGGAACGTGAACGGCTTGACCTGGCGCCAGCGCCGGTGGTTGCAGTGGTGAGCGCATCGCTCGATCTCCCGTGGTCGGATCCTTTCTTCTCGGAGTCGGCGGTGTCTCCGATCGTGGTCACGGTCGATTCGGTAGAGGACGGACGTCTCAGGGCGGCGCGGGAGCACGCCGATGTCATTGCGCTGCCCGGCTCGTCCGTGCGTCCCGATGAGCTGATTCGAGCGCTCGAGTCGAGGGGACTCACTCGAATCGTCTGCGAGGGTGGCCCGAGACTCCTTGCCGGCCTGTCGGGCGCCGGCCTCATCGACGAGGCCGATATCTCGATTTCACCACTGCTCACCTCCGGCGGCCAGGTCCTCGCGGGCCCTCCCTCCGCAACTCCGGCGGAGTTCGACCTGTTCCATGTGATCACCGACAGCGGCTTTCTCTTCACGCGGTATCTCGCCCGTCGGTCGGACGCCACTGTCAGCACGCGACCCTAGACTCGTCGCGTGCTCACACTCGCAGCCCTCGCCGAGTTCGCGGGGCAGTACCCCTCCGACCTCGATCGCCCGGTCGAGCCGCTCGTCGTTGGGAGCCGCACCTTCGAGGTCGACGTCCGTCCGGCCGTGATGGGCACGATCAATCTTTCCCGTGATTCGACCTACCGCGAGAGCATTGCGACCTCCGCCGAATCAGCGATCCGCAAGGGCCGCGTCATGGCCGCTCAAGGCGCGGATTTCGTCGATATCGGGGCCGAGTCGAGCACGGCGAAGGCGAGCCGGGTCGGTCCGAACGAGCAGATCGCCCTTCTCGTCCCGGTTATTGAGGCTCTCACCGAGCAGGGTGTCATCGTGTCGGCCGAGACCTATGAGCCCGCGGTCGTTCGAGCCTGCCTCGCGGCGGGGGCTCAGATTCTCAACCTCACCGGCACCGCCCACCACGACGAGATATACGCCTTGGCGGCCGAATTCGGGGCGACGGTGGTCATGTGTTACGTGGGCGGCGCGAACGTCCGCGACATCACGAACGTCACCGTTGACGACGATCCGATCCCCGGGCTCCTCGAACACTTCGAGAGGCGACTCGCGCAAGCGAGGGCGGCCGGGGTTTCAAGCCTCGTCATCGACCCGGGCATGGGGTTCTTCTACGGCAATCTCGTCGATCCGATGACTCGTGCACGGCACCAGTCATCGGTGCTCCTCAATACCTTTCGCCTGCGGGCACTCGGGGTGCCGATCTGCAACGCGATGCCGCACGCCTTCGACATCTTCGAGGACCAGTTCAGGGTGGCGGAGGGGTTCTTCACGGTGCTCGGGCTGCTCGGCGGCACGAGCATCCTGCGCACCCATGAGGTGGCCCAGGTGTCTGCGGTCATCACGGCGATGCAGATGCTCGGCCGCTAGGCGGCTCTGGGCGGGC
>CALPZT020000377.1 GCA_943328365.2 Bifidobacterium breve
AACAACTTCGAGCTCGCCATCGCGGTGAGCATCGGGGTGTGGGGAGTCACCTCCGGTCAGGCGTTAACGGGCGTGATCGGCCCGCTCATCGAGGTACCTGCACTTGTGGCGCTCGTGTACGTGTCTCTGTGGCTGCGCAGGCGTTTCAGCCGCTAGAACGCACGGATCGCACGCACTCCGTTGACGTAGCCCCAGACTAACGGCGGGACCGGCGTGCTCGGACAGGTCTCGCGGGCGGCAACCTCACTCACATCAAGAGCACAGGCGGCCTCGCCCGTGGCATGCGGCATAAACATCGAACTCCAGTACACCTCGGCACTGTCGATCCCGGTCGCACTCGTTGGCACGGCCAGCAAGGCGGTGAGTTCGTCTGGTGAGGGCAGGAACCAGTCCGAAAGGCCGCCCCAAGGAGCCGCTGCCTCGTTCCCTGCTCCGCCCGTGCAGAGGCCAATCATCCCTTGAGTATTCATGTAACCAGTACCGATCGCTCCCCCTGATGCATCGATATTCTGCGCAGACCCAGGAACCCCGGTGCACCACTGTGCAGGGGCGAGGTCGGTTGGCTGGGCCTCTAGGTACGAACAGCTGGAGCCGCAGGGTGCCCCGGTCTCGGTGAACGGCTTCGGCGAGACCAAGAACACGATGCCGCCTCCTGGGCCGGCGTCACCGATCTGGCAGGCGCCCCCGTCAGCGCACGAGGGGGCTGCCGCAGCTGGGGCAGCCGGTGCACCTGACGCAGCTGGCGCACCTGACGCGGCGGCGGTCGCAGCGTCCTGAACTGCCCCGGTGGAACCTGCGGTCGTGGACGAGCACCCCGCGACCACGGCGGCGACGAGCGCGACCCCGACAATTGATGCTCCTAGACGACTTCGCACGGCCTACCCCACCCCATCGTGACGCGGATGCGACTCATCCGGTCCTGTGTTTGGACGCAGCCTAATGCTTAGTGGTTCCACATCCCGGCGATCGATGTTCGGGACGCTGCCCGACGCTCGTCCCGGTGTGCTCTTCAGGAAGGCCCGACCGGTCGGCGGGCCGTCCTGTCAGGGGGCTCCGATGTGCGGGAGGTGCTGCACGCGATGAAGTTCGCGTACGCAGGCGAACCGGCAAACATGCGCGACCATTTCAGCCCACGGCACCGATTGAACCGCCTATTGTCGCGGCGGCAGGAAGACCGGCTTCGGCACGACGGGGGCGGTGCCGAGATTGGCGTCGAGGAAGGACAACTTGTCAGCCGTCTGGGCGATCGCCTGTTCGGTGGAGGTTCCGGCCCCGTGGCCGGCGCGGGTCTCGACCCGCACGATGATCGGGTTGTCACTCGCATTGTCGGCCTGGAGGGTTGCACCGAACTTGAAGCTGTGGGCAGGCACGACGCGGTCGTCGCGCTCACCCGTCATCACGAGCGTCGCGGGATAGTCGACTCCGGGTCGGACGTTGTGCAGGGGCGAGTAGCCGAGCAGGTACTTGAACATTGTCGGGCTGTCGTCGCTGCGCCCGTAGTCGCCCGCCCAAGCTGCACCGATGGTGAAGCGGTGGTAGCGGAGCATGTCGAGCACGCCGACCTGCGGGATGGCCGCTCCGAAGAGCTCGGGTCGTTGGGTGATCGCGGCGCCGACGAGGAGACCTCCATTGCTGCCGCCCTCGATGGCGAGCCGCGCCGGTGACGTCCACTCCTTGTCGACGAGATACTCGGCAACGGCGATGAAGTCGTCAAAGACATTCTGCTTCTGCAGCTTCGTGCCGGCGTCATGCCACGCCTTCCCGTACTCGCCTCCCCCGCGAAGGTTCGCGTGGACGTAGACACCGCCCCGCTCGAGCCAAGCCATCCGGTAGGGCGAGTAGCCGGCGGTCATTGAGATATTGAATCCGCCGTATCCGTACAGCAGCGTGGGATTCAAGCCGTTGAGGCGCACGCCCTTGCGATGAACGATGAAGGCCGGCACCTTGGTGCCGTCCTTGCTTGTCACGAATACCTGCTTCGTCACGAAGCGTGACGGGTCGAACCCGACCTCGGCCACCTTCCACACGGTCGATGTGCCGGTGCGGGTGTCGAGGGCCATGACGGGCGAAGGCGAGGTGAACGAGTCGAACCGGTAGTAGACGGTGGTGCTCGTGTCACTCCCGGTGAAGTCGCTGGCCCCGCCGAGGCCTGGAAGCTCGACCGTCGGCCCTGCGACTCCGTCGAGGCCGATGATGCGTACCCGCGAGGTCACGTCATGGAGCGTCGAGACCACGAGGTTTGTTCCGGAGACGGTGACCGAGTCGATGACATCGGGCTGCTCGGGCACGATCTCGACCCAGTTTTCGCGTGCTGGTGCTCGCAGGTCGATCCGCACCACGCGGTAGTTCGGGGCACCGATGTTCGTGAGGAGCCACGTGTAATTGCCGTCATCGTGCAACGGGTCCGACGATGATCCGGCAGTGTCGATGAGGGGTGTGATGGGCGAGTCAACTGTGGCAAGGGATTGGTAGGACAGCTGGTTTTCGCTGGTCAACGTTGACAGGGTGAACCAGCGGCGAACGTCTCCGGAAGGAATGAAGGCATACATTTTCACTTCGGGATGGGCTGGGTCGGCGTAGATGACGCGGTCATCAGCCTGTGTGGTGCCCAGTTTGTGGACGTAGGCACGCATATTCGAGTTCGACTGCTCGAGCGGATTCGCGGGCTCGGGGTAGCTGGAATACGTGAAGCCTGAACTGGCGGGAGACCACGAGGCTGCCGTGAACTTCGCCCACGTGATGACGTCAGGCAGATCCTGGCCGGTGTCGACGTTGCGCACGTGGATCGTCCGCCAATCGGAACCGCCGTCCGACGCTCCGTAGGCGATGAACCTGCCATCCGGGCTGACATTCATGAAGCCGATCGACACCGTGCCGTCGGAGGACAATAGGTTGGGGTCGAGCGCTATGCGGCGAACTCCGCTGGCGCCCTCGGACCAGTAGACGACGGGCTGAGCGCGCAGGCCGTCATTCTCGGTCCAGAAGAGTCGATCTCCGTATTGCTCCGGCGACGTGAATCGGGTGTAGTTCCACAGCCCCTTCACCTGCTCGGTGCGTGAGGCCAGGCTTGGCATCGAGTCGAGATAGCGACGGGCCAGCGATGCCTCCGCGGCAACCCAACGCTTGGTTCGGGGATCGGTGGGGTTCTCGAGATAGTGATACGGGTCGGCGACATTCG
>CALPZT020000378.1 GCA_943328365.2 Bifidobacterium breve
GTGTCTGACCAGCCGGTCGCGCCTTCCTTGGCCTTGACGGCCTCGATCTTGCCGCCCTCGGCCTTGGCGAGGTTCGCGATGACCTGCCATGAGGTGCCCACCGCGGTCGTACCGGAGTTGAAGGCCTGGATCGCCTTCGTGTAATCGCTCCAGTACTCGCCGACGAGGGGCTTCTGCTGCTCGAGCAGGGCCATCGCAGCATCGAACTGGGTCTGGTCGAGTGCGTACGGGTCCTTGATACCGAGCTCCGGCTGGGTCGCCATCAGGTATACCGCCGCGTCGGCGATAAAGATGGGCGAGTCGTATGCGGTGACTGAGCCGGCGTACGGTGAATCGGCTTCAAAGGTTGATGCCCATGAATCGATCGGCGTCGTGACCTTGTCGGTGTTCCACATGAGCAGGTTGGCTCCGCGGCCGTGCGGGACGCCGTAGGGAACGCCGCCGACGCTGTTGAACGACTGGAGCTTCAGGTCGGGGAACACATCGGCGTAGTTCGGCACGAGATCAGCATTGAGCGGCTGGACGTTATCGCCGTAGATGAGCCGAAGGGTCGCATCGCCTGACGCTGACACGACATCCCAGCCACCGCCCTGCATGAGCTTCACTGCCTCATCCGAGGTGCCGAAGGTCTTGAGGTTGACGACGCAGCCGGTCTCCTTCTCGAAGTCCGTGACCCAGTCGACGGCCGGGTCGGTTGACCCGTCCTCGACGTAGCCCGGCCACGCGAGAATGTTGACCTGGCCTTCGCCATCAGCGACGGGGCCGGCGAAGGCCGCGCCGGCGGGGGCACCACTGCCCCCTGATGAGCTATCCGAACTGCCGCCGCAGCCAGCGGCGACCAGTGCAACCGCGGCGCTGGCCGCGGCGATCTTCAGCAGGCGCTGAGTGTGCATCTGCATCCTCCCTCGTATTTCCTTGACCACGTGCGGATGCACGTGGTGACCACCTGCGGCTTGATCAGCCCAGGGAGTATTCGTGTTCGCTGTTCCAGGAAAGCGTGACCCGATCACCGCGCCGTGTTGCGTTGTCGCCGAGGTTGGCCTGGGAGTTCTGAGCGACGGCCATGAGCGAGCCGCCCGCCTCGAGGTCGACGACGTAGCGCGTCGACATGCCGACGTAGATGACCTCGCGGACGGTGCCGGGCACGGCGTGGACGCCCGCGCCGGCAGTGAGGCCGCCTTTCGTGACCCGGATCTTCTCCGGACGAACAGACCAAGTGCCGGGGCGCCCGAGTACGGCGACCGCAACCTCGTCGCGCATCAGGTTCGAGGTTCCGACGAATCCGGCAACGAACACCGTTGCCGGGTGCTCGTAGACCTCGATCGGCGTGCCGATCTGCTCGATGCGGCCCTCGTTGAACACGGCGATGCGATCGGACATCGTCAATGCTTCGTCCTGATCGTGGGTGACGAAGACGAAGGTGATGCCGACCTCGCGCTGGATCTCCTTGAGCTCAACCTGCATCTGCTCGCGCAGTTTCAGGTCGAGGGCACCGAGGGGCTCATCGAGGAGCAGCACCTTCGGGCGGTTGACGAGCGCCCGCGCGAGCGCGACCCGCTGCCGCTGCCCGCCGGAAAGCGCCGAGGGCGCCCGGTCGCCGAGATTCTCAAGACGGACGTCGGCGAGCGCCTGACGAGCCCGCTCGGTGCGCTCAGGCTTGGGGACCTTCTTCACGCGCAGGCCGTATTCGATGTTCTCGAGCACGCTCATATGCGGGAAGAGCGCGTAATCCTGGAAGACCGTGTTGACGTCGCGCGCGTACGGGGGCATCCGCGTGACATCGGTGCCGGCGAGTTCGATCGTGCCGGCGTCGGGCCGCTCGAAGCCGGCGATCATGCGCAGGACCGTCGTCTTGCCCGAGCCGGATGGGCCCAGAAGGGTGAGGAACTCCCCGTCGAGCACATCGAGGTCGATGCCATCGACCGCGACAATGTCGCCGAACTCGCGGCGTAGGCCACGGAGACTGATGGCGACCGATGGTTGCGACACGGCGTTCCGACACCTTTCGATTGAACAATTGGAGTGTGGCAACGTTACCGGCTGACGGTGCATTCGGGCCACGACTTGGCGCAGCCAGGGGGCAAATCGTTATTGGATCGTTTCGCCGCCGCGAAATCCGTACAGCGGCAGCAATCCCGACAGATCGGACCTCTCGCCGCTCGCGTGCAGCAGGCCGCTCGCCATAGCCTGCGCCCAGGTGAGCGAGCCTGTCGCGAGTCGCACCCATGTCGCCGGGTCGGTCTCGACAACGGCGGACGGGGTCCCGCGGCGATGCGTGCGTCCCACGATGACCTGCACCGCACCGAACGGCGGCACCCGCACCTCGACAGCACGGCCCGGCGCGATCTCGACGAGACGGGCCAGCGATACCTTCACCGCCGACTTCATGTCCTCGCGCGCCGGCACCCCGCCGGTCTCAATCTGCGAAACCACGGCCGCAATCCCCGCCGGGGCGATCACCCGAACAGTCGCGGCAGCGTGCCCTCATGCGCCTCGCGGAGTTCGGCCAGCGACGTGGTGAAGAGGTCGGTGAACTCGAGTGAGTCACTGCCATCGGCGACGCCGATGAACTGAGCGGGCAGGCCCCGATCGCTGCACATCGCGATCAGGCGATCCGCAGACTCCGGGGGCACGACGACGACGGCGCGCCCGGTCGATTCGCTGAACAGGTACGTGAACGGCTCGAAGTCGTCAGGCACTGAGCAACGTCCGCCTGCGTTCGACGCAAGCGCCATTTCGACGAGAACCTGTGCGATGCCGCCATCGGAAACATCGTGAGCGGCGGTGAGCAGGCCTTCGAGTGAGCCTGCGACGAGCACCTCGCCGAGCACCCGCTCGCGCTCGAGGTCGACGGCCGGCGGGAGGCCACCGAGGTGGCCGTGCACGTGGTGCGCCCACTCGCTGCCGCCGAACTCGTCGTGGGTATCGCCGAGGACATAGATGCGCCCCCCGACTGAGCCCCACGCAATGGGAGTGCGGCGTGCAACGTCCGCGATGACGCCGAGCACGCCGACCACGGGGGTCGGGTTGATCGCGACATCGCCCGTCTGGTTGTAGAACGAGACGTTGCCGCCCGTGACGGGGATGCCGATCTCGAGGCAGCCGTCGGCGAGACCGGTCACAGCCTGCTCGAACTGCCACATCACCTCGGGGTTCTCGGGGGA
>CALPZT020000379.1 GCA_943328365.2 Bifidobacterium breve
AGATCGAGGCCGAGCTTCTTGTTCACCTTGTAGCGACCGACCTTGGCCATGTCGTAGCGCTTGGGGTTGAAGTAGAAGTTGTCGAGGAGGTTTCGAGCGTTCTCAACGGTCGGCGGTTCGCCCGGACGCAGCTTGCGGTAGATATCGAGGAGTGCATCCTCCTGGCTGCCGATGTGGTCCTTCTCGAGGGTTGCCATGAAGGTCTCGTACTGGCCGAACCGCTCGGTGATCTGCTCGGTGGTCATGCCGAGGGCCTTGAGAAGCACAGTGACCGGCTGCTTGCGCTTGCGGTCGACGCGCACTGCGACGAGATCCTTCTTGTCGATCTCGAACTCGAGCCAGGCACCACGACTCGGGATGATCTTCGCGACGAAGACATCCTTGTCGGTCGCCTTGTCGACTGACCGCTCAAAGTAGGCACCGGGCGAACGGACGAGCTGCGATACGACAACGCGCTCGGTGCCGTTGATGATGAACGTGCCCTTGTTCGTCATGAGCGGGAAATCGCCCATGAAGACGGTCTGGGACTTGATCTCGCCGGTCTCGTTGTTCATGAACTCGGCGGTGACGAACAGCGGCGCAGAGTACGTGAAGTCCTTGTCACGGCACTGGTCGACCGTGTACTTCGGCGGTTCGAACCGGTGGTCGCGGAACGACAGCGACATTGCACCGGCGAAGTCCTCGATCGGGCTGATCTCCTCGAAGATCTCGGTCAGACCCGAGGTCTGGGGAATCTCGGTGTTGCCGGTGGCGAGCACCGCCTTCACGCGAGCCTGCCAGTCGGGCCCCCCGAGCAGCCAGTCAAAGCTGGCGGTCTGCAATGCCAGCAGGTCCGGAGCAGCGAGTGGCTCGCGGATCTTGGCGAACGAGGCTCGGATGAGGTCCGGGGAGAGAGGCGTGACGTGCGACGTACTCGTGGCGGCCAAGACAGTTCCTTCCAGGGGCGCTATGGCTTAGGCGCAGCCCGGGGCCGTGGCAATCAGACCGACCTGTCAACTCGCAGGCTGTGGGCCGGGTGCGCACGGCAACCGACGAGACAGACATTGAGGAAACGAAGGCGGGTTGGGGACCAAGGTGTGAGGGCAGCGCAAAGCAGCAGCATACCCTAAGGGCACACCGCTGTCGAACCCCGACCGATGTTCGAACATCCTCGACGTACCCGGCGGCGGCGACACCTGACAGCGTGGCTGGTGTCGGCGTGCGCGGGCCCGTCCTCGTTGATCGAACTGCGAGCACAGGATCTGCTGATGCAGGAAAAGAATGACTCGCGAAACGGCAGAGGTCAAGCGGAATGCGCGTGTCGTGACCAACCCGTCACAATTCCCCACCGCCCACCCAGTCGATTCATCCAGTATCCGGCTGACATGACCGAAATGTTGGTCATGTCACCCGGTACGTGGTCATCCCATCCTCGTGGCACCTGCGGGGGCGTCGGCTGGGATGCCGAGCCAAGACGATGCGTGCTCGCACACAGGTCCGCCCGACGGAGCCACCGGCGCGATAGACGTGTGCCCTGGCATCAAGGACGAAATCACCAAATACGTGTTCATTCGACCAACTTCCACGCCAGTTGAGCCGGATGCTGGACGAAACGGCCAGGGGTGGGTGGGTGGGTGGGTTGGTGGGTGGTGGGTTGGTGGGTGGTGGGTGGTGGGTGGTGGGTGGTGGGTGGTGGGTGGTGGGAGAACGCCAGGAGGGCGCCCCGGTATCCGGGACGCCCTCCTGCACGCAGCGTGCGGCTGCGCGTTGAACTGATGAAGCCTGAACTACTTGACGGTGACCTTCGCGCCAACGCCCTCGAGGGTTGCCTTGGCAGCCTCGGCGGCGTCCTTGTTGACCTTCTCGAGCACGGCGGTCGGAGCTGCCTCAACGAGATCCTTGGCCTCCTTCAGGCCGAGGTTCGTGAGTGCGCGCACCTCCTTGATGACCGGGATCTTGTTGTCGCCGGCGCTCTCGAGGATGACGTCGAACTCATCCTGCTCGGCAGCGGCCTCGCCGCCACCGCCGGCGGGCGCTGCTACTGCAACGGCAACCGGGGCTGCGGCGGTGACATCGAAGGTCTCCTCGAAGACCTTCACGAACTCGGAAAGCTCGAGCAGCGTCATTTCCTTGAACGCGTCGAGAAGGGCATCTGTGCTCAACTTCGCCATGGTGGCGTCCTTTCGGGGTTGTACCGGCCGAGGGCGGCCGGAGAGTGACGGGCCTTAGCCCTCGGTGGTTTCCTCAACGACTGCCTCTTCGACAGCCGCCTCGGCGGTTTCTTCGGTGACACGTGCCTCGGCTGCGGCCTCTTGCTCCACAGCCTCTTCGATCACGACCTCCTCGACCACGGATTCGACGACAGCGGCTGCAGTCGCAGCCGCTACCGGGGATTCCGTCTCGAGCTTGGTCTGCAGGGCGCCGAGGGCGCGAGCGGTCTTCGCCAGCGGCGCTGCGAACAGCGCTGCCGCCTGGGACTGCTTCGACTTCATCGCACCAGCGAGCTTTGCGAGGAGGACCTCGCGCGACTCGAGATCAGCGAGCTTTTGGATGTCGGCCGCCGCGAGGACGACCCCATCCATGACCCCGCCCTTGATGACAAGGTTGGGGTTCTCCTTCGCGAAATTGCGAATGCCCTTCGCCGCGTCAACCGGATCGCCCTTCACGAACGCAATTGCGCTCGGGCCGGCAAGCAGGTCGTCGAGGCCGGTGACTCCGGCCTCCTTCGCTGCGATCTTGGTCAGGGTGTTCTTGACGACCGTGTAGGTCACCGTCGGACCCAACGTGCGACGCAGCTTCTTGAGCTGCGCAACGGTGAGGCCGCGGTATTCGGTGAGCACGGTTGCACTCGAGGTGCGGAACTGCTCGGCGAGGTCAGCGACAGTATTCGCCTTGTTCGCACCAGCCATGGGGCTCCTTTCAACGGACCCCGAACAACACAAACGCCCCGGCGCAGGCGCACGGGGCTTGGCGGCACATTCATGCCGCCCGCTACGTTCACCTACGCGGGCCGCCCGCATCATGCGGAGCCTTCAGCGCATCCTCCGGGGAGCATGCGCAACCAGCGGTCTTTGGTAGGTGTGACCCTAGACGGTCATTGCCATTGGCGTCAAAACACGGATGCTCACACGGTCACACCCCTCTCAGAGCGACTCCGGCCGATCTCCATGACATGCA
>CALPZT020000380.1 GCA_943328365.2 Bifidobacterium breve
AGCAACAGACGCTTGCAACCACAAGGCTCGAGAGGGCGCCATCCCTACCGGATCCTCCGGGTACTTCGCCGCCCCTCGCGATCTCTCAGCACATATTCGCTACGTAGTTGGCCGAACTGCCCCACGGACCCCAACCAGCGCTGTTCCTAGCTCTCGCCGACACAGAATAGCCACGGCTCAACCCTGACGTGCACGCGACGCCAGAAAAGGTTATCGCCTGATTTCCCCCACTGGCGGCTGCCGTTACTTTGTACGAATTCCCGTTGCCCTGTAGGTAGGCCTCGTACTCGATTAGCACTGCACCAATGCTTTCTGGCGCCGACACCGTGACGTACATGAGACTTTTATTGTTTTGGTTGTACCAAGGATTCGACACCCCTGGTGCGCTCGGCACAAGTGCCGGGACCGTGACCGACGCAGACGTTCCAGAAGGCAGCGATGCGCCAGCGGAGTTCAGCGCGGTGACCGTAAAGGTGTAGGCCACACCGCGTTCAAGGTTGGTCACCTGGATCGTTCCACTACCTGCCCCGTTTGCCGTTCCCGTCTTGGATTGCGGATTTGACGTTGCCGTGTAGGAGGTTACCGCTGGGGCACCGTTTGATGCGGGCGCAGTGAACGTCACAGTCGCGGTCGTCCCGCTGACCTCTACCTTCGTGACTGTCGGCGAACCAGGCTTGGCACCACCTGTGAATGTGAAGTCCTTTGACGCGCTCGTCGCCCGGGAGTAGGCGCCTGACGCCGCCTTCGTCGCAGTAACACTGCACGTGCCCGCAGCGGTCGCGTTCAACGAGGTACCGCTCACCGCACATACGGTCCCCGTGACCGCGAAGCTGACAGCCCCATCGCCTGACCCGCCCGAGGCCGTCAGCGTGATCGCCGTGCCCGCCGTGCCTGTCAATGTTGTATTCGCCACGGTCAGCGTTTCCTGGGATGCGGCGGTGAAGTTAAACGTCTTTACGGCGCTCGTCGCCTGCGAGTAGTCGCCTGACGCCGCCTTCGTCGCAGTGACGTTGCACGTATCCGGCGTAGCCCTGTTCAACAAGTCCCCATCGAGCGTACATCCGGTACCCAAGAGAGTGAAGGTGACAGCCCCAGTGCCTGACCCGCCCGACGTCTTCAGCTTGATCGGCGTTCCCGCCGTGCCTGTCGCCGTGTTGTGTGTCACAGTCAACGTTTGTTGAGCTCTCAACGTTCCCTGACCAGTCGAAAAGGTGAACGACACCGGCGCACTCGTTGCGACGAGGAAGCCGGTCGACGCCGCCTTTGTCGCAGTGACACTGCAGGTGCCCGCAGCAGTCATGCTCAACGACGTACCGGTCACCGAGCATCCGGCACCCGTAACTGCATAGGTGACAGCCCCACCGCCCGACCCGCCCGACGCCGTCAGCGTGATCGCCGTGCCCGCCGTGCCTGTCAACGTCGTGTTCGCCACGGTCAGCGTTGCCTGACTAGCGTCAGCGTTAGGGACCGGTGTTGTGGCCGTTGTCGTCGTCCCAGACTCGGGCGACGTGTAGGAGCAGCCGGCGCTGTCGGTACCCGTGACCGTGAACGAATCGTTCGCACCCTTCACGAGGCCAGTCACGGTGATGGACCCGCTTGAGGACGCCGAATTGATAGATGCGCTCTTGGTACCGTTGACTACCTTGGCCGTGAAGGTGCTCCACGTCGCTGGATTCTCCGGAGCCTTGTAGGTCACGACGCGAGCCTTACCCCCAACCGCAGCCGTCACCTCCCACGCACCGACCAACGGGGCGCAATTGGCCGCAGCGCCTCGAATGACAGGCGCGCTCACTTCCGACGCACCTCCTCCACAAGCAGCGAGGACGATGACCCCAGACGCCACGATCGCGAAAGCACTCGCGAATCTTTGCCGCTCAACCGGGAGAAATAGCCGGGAGTTCTCGTGCATCGCTCGGTGGCCCTTCGTCAACATGAGGAGCGCCTACGGCTCTCCGGAAAGCGACATGTTATGTACCGTCAACGTGGTGCGCAACCGGGGAAACACGGCCACTGAGGACCGAATCTGCTCTCGAATATGGGCTGTGTTGCATGCCTTATGGCAACCGAACGTGGCCACGGGGGCAACCGAAGGAGCGAATGCTTGTGAGCCCGGGCTCCTGAAATCCACCGCACCCTCGGCAACGGACCCGATCAATTGGTCACTGGGCATGGCCGGTGCTCAATTCGCCGGTCACCCCTCCGGTTTCCCAGTTCGTGACGACAGTGGTGGAGCTGAGGGGATTCGAACCCCTGGCCTTCTCATTGCGAACGAGACGCGCTACCAACTGCGCCACAGCCCCTTACGTGCGCCGTAAGACTAGCAAGACCCCCGGCGCCCGGCTCGACCGGCTACTCGTTCGACGCCCGCCGCGATGCGACGTAGGCCTCGTCGATGACCGGGATCGCCTCGGTGTCCGAGCGCCCATCGTCGCGCCGTCCGTCATCCCGCGTGAGGTCGACGGTCTGCCGCCTCCGCGCCGGCGGCCGCATATCTGCCGGTGCGCTGTCGTGCGAGTCGAACTCCGGGGGCGCGATGATGGGCGGCCGCTCACGTGGACGCTCGACCTCGATCGCCACGGTCGCCGCGCGGGGTGACCCGGGGCGCGAGGAGGTGGTTCGAGGAGCCGGGCGCCGAATCCACTGGTCCTCGACGATCGGCTCCCACGACTCCCCGTCGAGGCCGGACTCCCGGTCACGGCCGCGGAGCTCGGCACGATGTTCACCGCGGGGGCGAGCCGCACTCGCCGCCAGTGCCTCGCCCCTCGACGACGCAGTCAGGGCAGAGGCGACGACGAAGGCGATCACCATCGCCGCGGTCGCCAACGGCACCCACTGGGCGATGGTCCGGACGAGAGCGAGGACGAGCGTTGCCATGAGGGCACTGGCGAGGATCGCGAGGACGACACTGCGCCGAATCGATGCCCGTCGCGCGGCGGCCGCTGCCCGCATCTCTGCTGCCTTGCGCGCCCGCTCGGCGGCGAGCCGCGGGGTCACCGGAGGCTTGGGGTCTCGCGCCGCGGCGCCACTGGTGACGGCTGTCTCCGCGGTCACCTTCGTACCGAGGAGCTCCATCGCGGAGCTGAATTTCTCGGTCGACTTCGATTCGCTCACCCGGTCGAGCCGGCGAATCCACATCGGGACGAGGACCGCAATC
>CALPZT020000381.1 GCA_943328365.2 Bifidobacterium breve
CGTCGGGCGCTACGAGCCATGGCGTTGCGAGCAGTGAGTCGGGGACGTCGCGCAGTTCCGGCACCCATCGGCGCACGAATTCGCCGGTCCGGTGGGAATCTGTACGTCCTGCATCAGCGTGAACTTGACGACGAGCAGATCGGCTGGTGGGAGCGGGTGCGGATCGTGACCGCAGGGATGGCTATCGAGCAGTGCATCGGCACCGGGGTTCCGACGTCCCTGATCAAGCAAGCGTTGGATGCTGCGTCCCCACGCGCCGCAGTGCGCGCTGGCGATCTTGATCGATTGAGCTCAACCTTGCAGGCCCGCAATGAGTGACGCAAGCAATTCCATGTTGGGTTCTGGGACTGAATCGGGCGACGCGTTGACGCGGTTGAACGCCCTTGCGCCTCCGGGCAAGTACCCCAACTCGACACGGATCCTTGACGGCTGGGTTGCCAAGCTCGATCGTCCGGATTCCAGATGATTGCGGGGACGGAGAAGGACCGGAACGAAGCACGAAACCCATCGAAGTTGGCAGTACCCCCTAGGCTCGCCACCGGCAAGAAGAGGACACCGGAATCAGGGGTGGCCGCGACAACTGCACCTGGCAGTAGAGCCTTCAACCGCGCAAACGGGTCTATGTCCGCATCGGCAAGTACCCGGATCTCAAAGCTTCCGTTAGGTGATCGCAGAATATGTCCCGCAGCTGCGTGCTCGTCGTCGAAGTTCGGACGCCCGTCAAGGAACCAGTAACGCCCCAAGGATGTTCGTACGATCTCGGCAAGGCCATCTGGATGCTCGTGTGAGTTCACAGATGCCCGATCGATTCTTTACCCCCAAACGTACCGACTCGTACTCCCGCAAACGGTGATCTGCGCTTGAGAATGCCCCCGCTTTGATCGCCGTTGCTGAGCCGTGAGGATTCCTCTTCAAGGGAATGTTATCCGTCATACCAGAGTCTTTCCCGAGGCCTTGGCCTCAATGTTACGATTCAGGTAACATATTGACATGGAAGTGCGCTACGCTACGCGAGATCTCGAGCGGATGTGTGCCGAGGGACGTCGGATGCAGGCTGCACTGGGAGTGAACGTCGCAAAGAAGCTCAAACTCAGGATGGCTGAGCTCACTTATGTCGAGGCGATGGCTGATCTTCTTGGGGGGCCGGGCAGATGGGAAGAACTAAAGGCCGATCGGGCAGGACAGTGGTCGGCGAGATTGACAGGAAACTGGCGGCTCATCGTCCAACCCGAGGAAGGCGACGAGGTGACTGTCCTCGTTGTCGAGATCATCGACTATCACTAGGTCAGTCTTGCAGGAGAGAAAGGAGTAGACCATGACCACGACTCTTGACTACGTCGTCACTGCAGGTGACTTCATCGCAGAGTGGATGGAGGACGAGGGGATCAACGCTGCCGAGCTAGCGCGCCGGCTCGGTGTCACTTCTAAGCATGTGAGTGAGCTGCTCAGCGGCAAGGCTCCGTTGTCCCATCGGCTTGCCTTGGCACTGGAGCGGGTGACCGGCGTCCCAGCCCGTCTATGGAATCTGTACGAGGCCGGGTACCGAAGCGAACTCGCGCGTGAAGCAGCCGATGACGATCTTGCAGGCCAATACGAGCAGGCAAAGGAGTTTCCACTCGCTTACTTGCGCAAGTACGGCATCCTGACTGTGCCCGCGCGTGACCGCGCGGGCACAGTGGGGCAATTGCTCGGCGTTCTCGGCGTTGCGAGTTGCGAGGCCTTCTGGGCGACGTGGTCTCACGGAAGCGTCGCCTACCGTCGATCGGCAGTCGGCCGTACGGACGCCCCAGCACTTGCCGTGTGGCTCGCGCTAGCTGAGCGGCATCATGACGGACTGCGCGACGTCCCTGAGTTCGATCGATCCCGATTGGAGTCGGTCATCCCACTATTGCGCAATCTCACGGCTGGTGAACCGATGGCCGCGATTCACGAAGCGGAGGCCAAGCTCCGGGATGCCGGCGTTGTGCTCTGCTTCATTCCACCCGTGCCGGGGTTGGGGATCCACGGCGCCACGCGGTGGCTCAACGGAACGCCTGTTATCCAGCTTTCCTTGCTGTGGAAGAGCGACGATCAACTCTGGTTCACGCTCTTTCACGAGATTGGTCATGTCCTGCTTCACGGGGACAAGGCGCTGTACCTCAACGGAGAGAAGAGCGTCGCCGAAGATGAGGCGAATGCTTACGCCTCGGAGGTGCTCATCCCTCGTCAGTATCAGCATCTGTTGCCTAGGACGCGTGACATTGCGGCTGTGAACGAATTGGCCGGCGAACTTGGAATTGCGCCGAGCATTGTTCTTGGCCGTGCGCAGCGGGAAACAGGAGACTTCGCATGGGGTCATAGCCTGAGGCGGAAGTTCGAGTGGGGCGCGAAGACGGCGTAGTCCTGAATTGAAAGTGCGCGGGGTGGCTGCAGGCCTGCACCCCAGGGTGAGCGCAGAAGGGGGTGCAGAAATGGTCACTTGTGAGGGCAACTTGCAGGGCAGGCAACCAAAGAATTGCACATCCTGAGCCGTCCTGAATCCACTGGAGAGTTCGCTCTCACAAGGAAGATGTGGTCACGCACATTAGCGGCGGCGTCGGGCCGGTGGTGGTCGCCGCGAGCCGTGGCGCTCGAGGAGTGCCCGTGTCGATCCGTCGCCGCGGATCTGCGTGCGCACCGCCCCGATGCGTCGCTTGGCCTGGGCGACTGCCGCGGCGTGGTCGACGATCGGGTCCGGGTAGTCGTGTCGCTCGTCGGGCGCTACGAGCCATGGCGTTGCGAGCAGTGAGTCGGGGACGTCGCGCAGTTCCGGCACCCATCGGCGCACGAATTCGCCGGTCGGGTCGTGGTCGAGCTGCTGCTTGACCGGGTCGTAGATGCGCAGGGCATTCATGCCCGTGACTCCTGACTGCATCTGGATCTGCGGCCAGCGGATCCCGGGGTCGTAGTCGGTGAACCAGCGGGCGAGCACTCGGCCGGACTCCTGCCACGGCAGCCAGAGGTCGTATGAGGCGAAGGACGTGATCATCGACCTCATGCGGAAGGTCGTCCAGCCGGTGGCGGCCAGTGATCGCAGCACCGCGTCGACCATTGGGTAGCCGGTCTGTCCCTCGACGAATGCCTCGAGTGCCTGCGCGTTCGCGGTGGCGGGGCGCAGGCTGTCGAA
>CALPZT020000382.1 GCA_943328365.2 Bifidobacterium breve
CCAGCCCGGTGGCGGTGCAGGTGGTGCCCGTTGAGGACGACGCAGATGAGCAGCCGGTCGCGTCGGCGTAGCTGCCGGCGGCGCTCGTGGCGACCTGCACGCGGTAGCCCGTGATTGCCGAGCCGCTGTTGGAAGGGGCTGTCCACGACAATGCCACCTGGGTGTCGCCTGGGACGCCGGACGGTGCCGAGGCGGTATTCGGCACGGTGTTCGGGACGACTGACGCGGATGCGGCAGACGCGGTTGCGGCGCCCGCGGCGTTGATGGCGGCAACCGTGAAGTAGTAGGCGGTCCCGTTCGTCAGGCCCGTCGCGGTGCAGGTGGCGGACGTGGAGGTCGCCGCGGTCGTGCACCCGGCGGCATCAACGTAAACGCCTGCCGAGCTCGTCGAAACCTGAATTCGGTAGCCGGTGATTGCTGAGCCGTTCGCACTGGGCGCTGCCCAGACGAGAGCGACCTGACCGTTGCCGGACGTGCCCGTGGGGGCAGACGCAGCGGCTGGGACGCCGTAGGGCGTGAGGCTTCCCAGAGCAGCTGAAGCCGTGGCGGTGCCCGCGGCGTTGATTGCGGAGACCTTGAAGTAGTACCCGGTGCCGTTGACGAGCCCGGTTGCGGTACAGGTCGTTGAGGCCGACGTGAGCGCGGTCGTGCATCCAGCGGCGTTGGCGTAGGTACCGGAGGCGCTCGTGGCGACCTGGACGCGATACCCGGTGATGGCCGTGCCACTGTTTGTCGGAGCGCTCCAGGACAGCGCTACCTGCGAGTCCCCTGCGACGCCGGTCGGCGCCGAGGCCGTGTCGGGGATCGTGTTCGGGACGACGGACGACGAAGCGGCTGATGCCGTGGCGGTGCCGGCGGCGTTGATGGCGGCGACCTTGAAGTAGTAGGCCGTGCCGTTGGCCAGGCCGGTGGCGGTGCAGCTGGTGGCCGTTGAAGCTGCGGCGGACGTGCACCCGGCGGCGTCCGTGTATGCGCCCGCGGCACTTGTCGAGATCTGCACCTGGTACCCGGTGATCGCCGAGCCGTTGGCACTCGGCGCCGTCCACGCGAGCGCTACCTGGCTGTTCCCAGTCGTTCCGGTCGGGGCGGAGGCCGTGGTCGGGAGGGCGAAGGGCACGATGCCCGATGTCGCAGGCGACGAGGAGCCGGTTCCAGCGGCGTTGATGGCGGACACCTTGAAGTAGTAGGCCGTCCCATTCGACAACCCCGTTGCGGCGCAGCTCGTCGATGTTGAGGTGAGTCCGGTCGTGCAGCCGGCCGCGTTGGCGTAGGTGCCCGCTGCGCTGGTGGAGACCTGCACGCGGTAGCCCGTGATCGCGGACCCGGCGTTCGTCGGGGCAGTCCACGACACGGCAATCTGCGAATCCCCCGGCAGGCCGGCCGGAACCGAGATCGCCGCCGGCGACGTGTCGGGGGTGATGGCGGAGGACGCCGGTGAATAGGCCCCGGTGCCCACGACGTTGATGGCCGCGATCTTGAAGTAGTGGGGCGTCCCATTTGCTAAGCCCGTGGCTGTGCAGGTGTTCGCCGTGGACGTCATTGCCGATGTGCAGCCGGCGGCTGAAGCAAAGCCGGTGCTGTCATCGGTCGAAACCTGAACGCTGTAGCCGGTGACCCCGGATCCTCCGGTCGCGCCGCCGGTCGGCGCTACCCAGGAGACAACGACCTGCCCATTGAACGCGGCGCCGGTCGGGGTCGCCATTGCGGAGGCCGTTGTGATGGGCGTGGTGGCGCTCGAAGCGGACGAGAAGTCACCCGTGCCGACACCGTTCGTCGCGGCCACCCTGAAGTAGTAGGCGGTGCCGTTCGTCAGGTTCGTCACCGTGCAGCTCACGGCCGTTGAGGTCACCGACGTCCCGCACCCGGCAGCGTCCGCATAACCGCCGATCGGGGTGGTGGCGACCTGGACGACGTAGCCGGTGATCGCGGAGCCATTGCTGCTCGGGGCAGTCCAGGACAGGTAGGCGATGCCGTTGTCCGCCCGGCCCACGACATTGGCCGGAGCCGCGGGTCGTTCGCCGGTGACGGCGCCTGGACCGCCGGCTCCAGAGGCCCCGTCGGCGAGCGATGACGCCACGGCCTGCCGCACCAGATCCAGCCACTGATTCGTCGTGAACGATGTCCAGAACGACGTGCGCTTCTCCGTGGACTTCGAACAGCCAGACGCGGGGGCGACTCGGGCCTGCCCCGTCTTGGTCTTCACGCAGGTGGCAACACTGGCGACGATGTTGACCGCGCTGGGGTTTGCCGTGTCGCCAGCCCCGACCATCGCAGGGGTCGTTGGGACCCCGCCTTGCATTCCATTGGCAGCATGAACCTTCGCAAGCTCCGACCACTCCGCCTCGGTGAACGATGACGTATCGCCCCCTGAATACAGGACAAGTGCCTTGGAGAGCGTTCGCTGCGACACGACCATGCGGGCCCGCTGCTTTGGTCGCTTCTTGCGCCAGGTGAGACGAAACTCATGAGTGGCATCGCAGTGCGCTTTGCGTCCCTTGACGAGGATGCGAGTGGCGCCGGTGACGTGGTTCACGCAGGTGAAGACGCCCTTGACCGGCTTCCTGCGAGCCTCGGACGTCGGAGGCGTCATGACGGAGAGTGAGAGCAATGCGGCCAGGAGGACGAAGACGAGCACACCGCGCCTGGTGACGGGTCCAAGCCAAGCGCCAGCGGCCTCTGCAGTCGTTCTCAGGTTGCCCACTCAGGATGGATACACCATGCCCTTGGGGGCGAGACCCGAAATGTTCCAAAAATGGAACATGTGTTGCGGTGCCGGTGAGGCCTCTCGGGGAAGAGTTACTGGCCATCATCAATTCGAACAGTGGGCTGGAGTCCGCACGATGATACGAGAGGGCTCCGCGGGCCGTTGTGACGGGAATTCTGTCGCAATCCCGTTGCCGCCGATTCCGTCAGAGAAGAAGATTCTGGTCTATGACAATGATGCCCCTTTCTGAGGTGAAGGCCCGCCTGTCCGAGATCGCCGAAGAGGTGAATCGCACCCATGAACGCGTTCACGTGACTCGCAACGGCCGTGAGTACGTCGTCCTGCTCTCGGCCGAGGACCTTGAGTCCCTCGAAGCCACGATCGAATTGCTCCGTGACAACTCCGCCATGTCCAGAGTCCGCGAAGCAGAAGCCGCG
>CALPZT020000383.1 GCA_943328365.2 Bifidobacterium breve
ATGGCCGACCGTCGACGCAATGGACACGCTGATGCTTGCCATTAGTAGACCTCCTCAAGGGATTTGGTTCTACGGAAGAGTGCGAGTGAGATTGCTGAGACGACAATGAAGATGACGACGGCGAATGCGCTCGCGAGACCGTAGTCCTTCTGACCTGGGAGGAACGCCAACTTGTAGACAACGGTGATGAGGATGTCAGTGGCACCGGCGCCGATTGGCGACGTTGGGTTCGCAGGGCCGCCGCCACTCAGCATGAAGATGGTTCCGAAGTCGTTGAAGCTGAACGCGAAGGCAGCGATGAGCAGCGGCGATACCGAGACCAGCAGGAGGGGCAGCTTGATGTGCCTGAACAGCTGCCACGGCGATGCTCCGTCCAATCGCGCGGCCTGCTGGATGTCATCGGGGATCGCTTGCAGAGCGCCAGTGCAGACGAGGAAGAAGTAAGGCCCGCCGAACCAGACACTCACAAGGATCACGGTCACGCGAGCGAGCATTGCGTCCTGCAGCCAGGGAACGTCCGCTCCTCCGAGAATGACCTGATTGATGAAGCCATACTGTTGATTGAGCAGACCTGACCAAACCAAGCCTGACAGGAACACGGGGAACGCGTAGGGAAGGATCATGGCGACCCGGTAGCCCCTCCGCCATCGTAGCCGTGGGTCGTTGAATACGAGGGCAAGAAAAGTGCCGGCAATGAATGACAGCAAGACAGACATGAACGCGAAGACGAAGGTCCAAGCGAACACGCCGATGATCTCGCTCTGCCCTGTGGAAGACATGGCTGTCGAGTAGTTGTCGAGCCCCACCAATGCCTTCCAGCCTGGCTGAAGTGTTGCCCCTTCATCGGATGCGAAGTTGCCTGCCCCATCGTCGCGGTAAATCGTTCCGGTCACCGTGTCGGTCATCGTGTCGTCTGGTACCGAGTAGACGAATGTGCTCTTGTAGATGTAGGCGTTGCGCGCATCTGCTGTCTTGAGAAATCCGTCTGACACTGAGTCGCCGAGTGGGACTGCCAGGGACGTGACCGCCTCCTGCTGCTGCAGCAGCCCGGCAAGGGTCAGCGTGGTGTATCCCGGAACGCTCTCGGCCTTGCCATCCACGAAGATGGCGTCGGGCGCAGGGGCAAGGGATGACGCCGCGGAGCCGAGTTGGGCAGTGCCGTCGGGCGCAGTCGCGAGCAAGAACAGTTCGCCGCCTGCGGTCAGCACGGCCACGGGGTAGGTGTCCGAACCCGGAACGCGATCGATGGAGTTGCTGAGGATCTGCTCGACAGCTGATGACTTGTCGATGTTGTGCCCGAAGCCGAAGTTCGTGAACGAAACGTAGATCGTGTAGACGATTACGAAGATCTGGAACACGAGGAGGAAGGTCAGCCCGGGGATGATGTACTTGGCGGCGAGACCTCCACGCCTGAAGTAGACGATGTTTACCGCGACGAGGCCCAGTGCAACAGCGATGGCGACAATCATCTGTCCGTTCGCCAGGAACGACATGAGCAGGAAGATCCCGAAGGCGTCGACCAGCGCCATCAGCAGGATCTTCACGCCAAGGATCAGTGCGCTTGGGGCAGATTCCTGCGTGTCGCTCATGCGACGGGAGCGCCCCGTCCGCTGAGGCGCTGAGATCGTCATGTGAACTCCAAACCTGTCGAGTGAAGCGGTCGTGCATCGAAGATGGAAAGGGAGGGCCGCCACGAAGGCGGCCCTCCCTTACCGGATCAGCCCTTTGCGATCGCAGCGCGGATTTTCTCCGCCATCGCCTTCCACAACTCGACGGGGTCGCCGCCCTGTCCTCGTTGAATGAGCACCTCAGTCTCGCCCCATGGGCCCCAGACCTGGTCCATGGCCGGGATCGGCGGGATCTGCACTGCTGTCTCGCCGATTGCCCCGAATGCCTTCATGTCGGGATCCGCCGACACCACATCCAGAGCTGCTGTCAGAGCCGGCGGGTTCTTCGCCTGCTCCCAGATGCCTACCTGCGTATCAACACTCGTCATGAAGTCTGTCAGGAAGAGGCTGGCAGCGAGAGGGTTCTTCGACTGGGACGACGCGTAGACACCGTAGAAGCCGACGAATGGCGAGGATATTTCTCCGCCTGCCGACGGAATCGGGTCGATCGCGTACTTGACACCGGACTCCTTGATTCCAGCGAGGTCCCACGGACCGGTGACGAGGAATGGCGCCTTGCCGTCCTTGAAGTCCTGAAGCGCGATGTCGAGGGTGAGGTCAGGGCTGAGTGCGCCTGACTTTCCTGACGTTGCGAGCCACGATGCGAACGCCTGACCCGCCTCATCATCAATGATGAGCTTGTTGGGATCGTAATTGCCATCAGCGTCCATGGCGAAAATCTGGCTACCGAATGACGACTGGAACGGCATCAGGAGGTAGGGATTCCCACCCTTGGGGTCTTGCCCGATGGCGAATGCAGTCGTGGCCTTTCCTGACTTCACGAGAGCATCACCCGCTGCCATCATTTCGTCGAACGTCGCGGGGGCGGTCGGCGCAAGCTCGGTATTGCGATAGAGCGCGATGTTCTCGACGGTGAAGGGGACGCCGTAAATCTTGCCACCGTTCGAGACTGCCTCAATCGAGACCGGGTTGAACCCCGCGGCTGCGTCACCGAGTTCAACCGGTGCGACGACCCCGTTTGCCACGAACTTGTTCGTTCCTGTCGGCGTGATGAAGAGGTCCGGGCCCTCGC
Source organism: Bifidobacterium breve (assembly GCA_943328365.2). Lineage (GTDB taxonomy): Bacteria > Actinomycetota > Actinomycetes > S36-B12 > S36-B12 > WLND01. The sequence goes on from CALPZT020000383.1 coordinate 2,701, forward strand.
CGGCCGGAACCGCGGCGATGAATTGATCCCCCATCTGGCCGAAGTCCTTCGTGACGAAGGTGACGGTCAGCCCGTTCTTATCCGCCCAGGGCTTGACCAGCGGCTCAAAGATCTTCACGTAGTAATCCTCGGTCCAGATCGTCAACTCCCCGGAGGTGGCCGGGGCGCTTGGCGCTGCGGAGGCACTGGCGCTTGGAGCTGCGGAGGCCGGGGTTGACGGTGTTGAGCTCGAGCTGGAACTGCTTCCGCACCCGGCAAGAGCAAGTGCCGCGGCGCTTCCTATCGCAAGAGTGCCGAGGATCCGGCTCTTGAATTTCGGTGCCATGATTTGACCTTTCCTTGGCGTCAGAGGGGGACCCATCATGCGAGTCCAACTGGCGGTATGACGATCATTGCAGCGGCCAATACGTGCTCTCGACCGCCGCAGCGGTCGCACTTCC
>CALPZT020000384.1 GCA_943328365.2 Bifidobacterium breve
CAGCAAATCTATCGGACATTTAGCAGCCTTCCTATTGAACGTTTAGCCGCATTCGCCCTTGATGATCTCTGTGATTCGCGCGCTGCGGAACTCAGGCCGGCCCTGATCGTCTTTCGCCACGGGTCGGCATATGAGTAACGTCCCGCGGAAGGAACGAATCAACGGCACGACCCACGAACGATTATGAGAAGAGGCGCATCTCAGGATCCCGTGCACCATCCGCGTCCTTCGTCGAGGACGGTGCGGCGATGATCGTCGCGTCGACGATGGTTCCCCCGCGCATGATCCAGCCCTGCTCCTCGAACATCTGGCCTTGAGACTTCAACCGTCTCTTGCCCAGATCGTGCTGCTCCAGCAGGTGAGCCGTCCTGGAGCCCTCAGAGAGTGAGTGTGGTCGACGTGGCGGTCGCCCCGGAGTTTGACGAGCGCCTGCCCGACCTTCTCGGTCGAGTGAGCTTCAACGTGTGACGATCGAATCCCGGGGAGACATAGCCAGGGGCCTAGGACGGGCCTGAGTCCTGGAAGAACGTCAGCCGTCTTCAGCCGAGGGCCGGCGCTTGGGTAGCCTTCCTCCCCGAACGGCACGAACCATTGCACGACCCATGAACGGCTATCAAAAGAGGCACCGTGAACATCGCACTCGTCATCCTCGCAACCCTGCTCGGGCTCATGACGGCCTTCTCGGCCTTCGGCAAGTTCTCGAAGAACGCCAAGGCCGTCGACATGCTCCGTCATCTCGGCATCACCGACAGTCAGATTCGCACCCTCGGTGTCATCGAGGTGCTCGGAGCACTCGGCCTGCTCGTCGGCATCTGGATTCCGATCCTCGGCCTGCTCGCTGCGATCGGCTTCGTCCTGTACTTCCTCGGCGCACTGGTCATGCACGTGCGCTCAAAGGACGCGGCCAAGGACTCGGTCCCGGCCCTGGTCCTTCTCGTGCTGTCGATCATCGTGACCATCCTGCAGTTCGCGCGCTAGTTCGCGACTGCTCGGCAAGCGAAGGAGCCACATGACCCTCGATCCGCTGTATTCAGTCGAGCGCGAGTTCGCGCACCCGGTCGAGGGCATGTGGCATGCCTGGACAGATCCCGCTGCGCTTGAGCGGTGGTACCGCCCACTCGACCTCGCGGTCGTTCCCGGGAGCGTCACCTCCGAGGTGGAGGTCGGCGGCTGGTGGACCGTCGCGGTCGATGTGCCCGAGCATGGCTTCGTCGCCTACTTCTACGGTCGCTACACCCGCATCGAGCCGATGACGGCCCTCGAGCACACCATGCACTTCACGATGTCGGCCGATGAGTTCGCGGCGCGTGACGAGTCGGGCCCGAGCCACCGCGTTGTCATCGATGTCGAGGATCGTGGCGGCGTCACCTGGGTGAGGTTCTCGCAGTTCGGGGAGCTGCCCGAGGGCGAGCCCGATCGCGCGAAGGCGGGCATGGAGAGCTACTTCGACTCACTTGGTCAGTTCCTGGACGAGTGGCAAGCCAGCCAGCCCTAAGGAGGCACGGTGACGAGTCGCAATGGCTACATGCTGTCAGGGGGCCTGGCCGAGCGTGGCTATGACTGGTGGTGGCACTCGCTCACGGCCCACCATGAGGTGACCGGCGAGCCACGGGGCTTCTTCTTCGAGTACTTCGCCGTGAACCCGTCGCTCGGCGGTGACGAGCCAGTGCTGGGCCAGTTGCCAGCCAACAGGGCGAGCGGGCGGCGTCCGTCCTACGCGATGCTGAACGCCGGCGCATGGGGCACCCGTCCCGTCCAAATCCACAACTACTACGGGATCAACGAGGCCTCGTTCGACCCCGAGCGACTCGATGCGCGCATCGGTGACGCAATCGTGACGGAGACATCGCTCTCGGGCCGGGCTGTCGCGACCGACGAGGATGTTCGAGCCCACCCCGAGTGGATGTCGGACGTCGGCGATATCGAGTGGGACCTCACGGCGAAGAAGGTGCTCACCTACGACCTTGGCTTCGCCGCCAGCCGGCCGTTTCGTTGGTCACGCGCGTTCCAGATGTTCTGGCATGTGCAGGGGGTGAAGACCGAGTACACCGGCACCATCACCCACGACGGCGAGCGCTACCTCGTGACTCCGAGCACGAGCGCCGGTTACCAGGACAAGAACTGGGGCGAGGACTTCACGAACCCGTGGATCTGGCTGAACTGCGCTAACTTCACGCGCATCGGCAGCGATGAGCCGTTGCCAATGACATGCCTAGACGTCGGCGGCGGCACTCCGATCGTGTTCGGCCGCAGGCTGCACCGCAAGCTCATCATCGGCTTCTTCCTCGAGGGCCGGCTCTTCGATTTCAACTTCTCGAAGTTCTGGACGAGCCCGGGGCAGCGGTTCGAATGCACGACCGACGGCGACTCCGTCGCGTGGGAGATCGAGGCCTGGACCCGATCGGCCCGCATCGAGATCGAGTTCAGCTGCCCGAAGAACGAGATGCTCTTCATGAACTACGAGAATCCAGATGGAGAGCACAACCACCGCGAGCTCTGGAATGGCGGCAATGCGCGGGGCACTGTGCGGATCTTCTCTCGGAAGGCGGGTCGCGAGACCCTCATCGGGGAGTTCGCCGGGACTCACGGCGGGGGAGAGTACGGCGAGTACGCATAGGGCTGGGTTCAGCGCAGGAACAGGGCGGTGAGGCGCCGCGTCGTGAGGGCCGCCCCGATGACGGAGAACGCGACGAAATACAGGACGTTCACCGCGAGACCGAGATCGAACTGGCCGAACCAGATAGATCGGACCATCTCGATGGCCTGGGCGAGCGGGGTGACCTCGATCACGGGCTGCAGCCACCCCGGGTAGGAGCTGATGGGGAAGAAGGTTCCGGAGAAGAGGAACATCGGCAGCAGCCAGAAGTTCAGCCAGTTCAGCTGCTGGAACGAGGTCATGTATGACGTGCAGGCCATGCCGATCGCCGAGAATGCGAAGGCGATGAGCACGGCGGCGGGAATGGTGAGCAGGGCCCACCAGGTTGGTACGAGCCCGAATACCGCGGTGACCGACATGAAGCCGACGGCGTAGGTCGCACCGCGGAGCATTGCCCAGCCGATCTCGCCGAGTGCGACATCGAGCGGGCCGAGCGATGTCGAGAGCATGCCCTGGTAGATGCGCCCGTAGTGCATCTTGAA
>CALPZT020000385.1 GCA_943328365.2 Bifidobacterium breve
CAGATCCTGCGCCGGCAGCTCGATCGACTCGAGGCGGCGGGCATGGGCGCATTCGTCGGAACCGAGCTCGAATTCATCCTCTTCGAGGATACGTATGAGGAGGCATGGCACTCGGGCTATCGCGATCTCACACCCGCGAATCTCTACAACATCGACTACTCGATGCTCGGCGGGGCGCGGGTCGAACCCCTGCTGCGGCGGATACGAAATGAGATGTACGAGGCCGGCATGGTCGTCGAGAGCGCGAAGGGTGAGTGCAATCTCGGCCAGCACGAGATCGCATTCAGGTACCGCGATGCCCTCGGCACATGCGATAACCATGTCATCTACAAGACCGGCTCGAAGGTCATCGCATCACAGGAGGGCATGTCGCTCACCTTCATGGCGAAGTTCAACGAGCGCGAGGGCAACTCGTGCCACATCCACCTGTCCTTTCGCGGCAATGACGGTTCGATGGTCATGGCGGATTCGTCCGACGCGAGCGGCATGTCAGCAGTGGGCAAGGCATTCGTCGCCGGGCAGCTCGCCCACTCCAATGAGCTCACCTTGCTGTTCGCCCCCCAGATCAACTCCTACAAGCGCTACGTGCCAGGATCCTTCGCCCCCACCGCAATTCGATGGGGGCACGACAACCGCACCTGCGCCTTTCGCCTGGTCGGTCACGGCGCGGGCCTGCGCTTGGAGAATCGCGTCCCCGGCGGCGACGTCAACCCCTATCTCGCAGTCGCCGGCATGGTCGCTGCGGGCCTCGACGGCATCGAGCGTTCCCTGCCCCTCGAGCCGGCCTTCGAAGGCAACGCCTACAGCAGCGATTCCCTGCGCGTGCCATCCTCCATGTCGGAGGCACTGCACCTGTGGGAGTCGTCTTCGTGGATCCGCGAGACCTTCGGCGATGAAGTACAGGCCCACTACTCGAACATGGCGAGGGTCGAGCTCGCCGCGTACGGCAAGGCCGTTACCGATTGGGAGCGCTTCCGCGGCTTCGAGCGCCTGTAATCCTCAGGAGTAACCCCGTTCACCCATCTCAAGTTCAGGAGCACCATGTTCTCGATCATCAATCCGGCGAATGAAGAGGTCGTCACGACCGTGGCCCCGTCCTCCCTCGAGGAGGTTGACGAGGCCATCGCTCGCTCGAATGAGGCCCTTGCCTCGTGGCGCGATGTCGCCCCCGGAGACCGCGCGAACATGCTGCGTCGCTTCTCCGATGTCGTGCGAGACCATGTCGAGGAGCTTGCCCAGCTCGAGGTCCTCAACGCGGGTCACACGATCGGAAATGCACGCTGGGAGGCCAACAACGTCGCGAACGTGCTCGCCTACTACTCGGGGGCACCCGAGCGGCTCTTCGGCCGGCAGATCCCGGTCGCCGGCGGCATAGACGTGACCTTCAAGGAGCCGGTCGGCGTCGTCGGCATCATCGTCCCCTGGAACTTCCCGATGCCGATTGCCGGTTGGGGTTTCGCTCCAGCGCTCGCGGCCGGTTGCACCGTCGTCATGAAGCCGGCAGAGATCACGCCGCTCACCGCCATCAGACTTGGCGAGCTTGCCCTCGAGGCCGGCATCCCCGAGCACGTGCTCACGGTGCTCCCCGGCAAGGGATCGGTTGTCGGTCAACGCTTCGTCGATCACCCTGATGTGCGCAAGGTGGTCTTCACCGGTTCGACGTCAGTGGGCTCAACGGTCATGGCCGGCTGCGCCGCACACGTCAAGGCGGTGACCCTCGAACTCGGCGGGAAGAGCGCGAACATCATCTTCGCCGATGCCGACCTCGACAAGGCAGCGGCCACCGCACCGTACGGCGTCTTCGACAACGCCGGCCAGGACTGCTGCGCGCGCTCGCGCATCCTCGTCCAGCGCAGCGTCTACGAGAAGTTCATGGAGCTCCTCGAGCCAGCGGTCAAGGGGGTCGTCGTCGGTGATCCGAGCGATGAGCGCACCGAGATGGGGCCGCTCGTCTCGCGCGGGCAGTTCGACACCGTGCGATCCTTCCTGCCCGATGATGCGCCGATTGCCTTCCAGGGCTCATGCCCCACGGGCCCCGGCTACTGGCTCCCGCCGACCGTCCTCACCGCGACCGAGCAGGATCGCGCGTACCGCGAGGAGATCTTCGGTCCGGTCGTCGTCGTGGCTCCCTTCGAGGACGAGGCTGACGCGATTCGCATGGCGAATGACTCGGAGTACGGACTCTCCGGATCGATCTGGTCCCGCGATGTCGGTCGTGCGATTCGCGTTGCACGCGGGGTCGAGAGCGGCAACCTGTCGGTCAATTCGCACTCCTCCGTCCGCTACTGGACCCCATTCGGCGGCTTCAAGAAATCCGGCCTCGGCCGCGAGCTCGGCCCTGACGCCCTCGATGCCTTCACCGAGACCAAGAACGTCTTTATCAGCACCGAAAACTGAACCAGCATTCCTGACGCACGAGACCACTGACGAAAGAGGGATACATGAACGAGAGCAAGTGCCGTCGCCTCGAAGGCCGCGTCGCGGTCATCACCGGGGGGGCCAGCGGCATCGGACTGGCCTCCGTACGACGACTCGCAGACGAGGGCGCCCGCATCGTCATCGGCGATCTGGACCCGGTCTCCGGCGAGGCTGCCGCGGCCGAGGTCGACGGCATCTTCGTGAAGACTGACGTCACGAGCGCCGACGATGTCGCCACGATGTTCCGAACCGCCAAGGAGACATACGGCAGCATCGATGTTGCCTTCAACAATGCTGGTATCTCACCGCCCGACGACGACTCCATCCTCGAAACCGGCATCGATGCCTGGCGCCGGGTGCAGGAGGTCAACCTCACGAGCGTCTACCTGTGCTGCAAGGAGGTTCTTCCCTACATGCTCGAACAGGGCAAGGGATCGATCATCAACACGGCGTCATTCGTCGCGACGATGGCAGCCGCCACCTCACAGATCTCCTACACAGCGTCGAAGGGCGGAGTGCTCGCGATGAGCCGCGAGCTCGGCGTCCAGTTCGCTCGCTCGGGCGTCAGGGTGAATGCGCTCTCCCCCGGCCCGGTGAATACGCCGCTCCTCATCGAGTTGTTCGCGAAGGATCCCGAGCGAGCGGCTCGCAGGCTCGTTCACATCCCGATGGGACGCTTCGGTGAGCCAAGCGAACTGGCGGCTGCA
>CALPZT020000386.1 GCA_943328365.2 Bifidobacterium breve
ATCAAAGCGGCCCGACGATCGTCATCACCATAGAGCAGGTCGTACCAGTCATCCGGATCGCCGAGCTTGATGCCAGGGCGAACGCCACCAGTTCTCGTCGAGATCGGAAAGTCCGGCGGCTCTTCGTCGACTTTGAGGGTCGTGCGCATGGGCGCACATTAACAAATGTGCACTCTTGATCGGCATCACCGAATGCGATGGAATCTCGCCGGTCGCTGGCATTCTGCCGGGGACTTACCATGGCGAACATGCCCGCAGGGTTCACTCCGGCCACGCAGGCCTGGCTCGACGCCGCATTCGCCGCGCCGACCCCGGCGCAGGAGCAGGCCTGGTCGGCCATCGCCACTGGCGAGCACGTGCTCGTCGTCGCCCCGACCGGCAGCGGCAAGACGCTCGCCGCATTCCTCTGGGCCCTTGATCGCCTGCACGCCGCGCCAATCCCCTCAGATCCGGCCCGGCGCTGCCGCGTCCTGTACGTCTCGCCCCTGAAAGCCCTCGCCGTCGATGTCGACCGAAACCTGCGGAGCCCGCTCGCGGGGATCGCCCAGCAGGCCGGGCGACTCGGCGTCGAGGTCCCCGAGGTCACCGTCGCCACGCGAACAGGTGACACTCCGGCTGCCGAGCGCGCCCGATTCGCGAAGGCCCCGGCCGACATCCTCATCACGACACCCGAGTCGCTCTTCCTGCTCCTCACCTCTGCGGGGCGCGAAGCACTCCGCGGCATCGACACGGTCATCCTCGACGAGGTGCACGCGATCGCCGGCACGAAGCGCGGTGCTCATCTCGCCCTCTCCCTCGAGCGGCTCGATGCCCTGCTCGCTGCGCCTGCCCAGCGCATCGGGCTCTCCGCCACTGTCCGCCCAATCGAGGACGTTGCATGGTGGATCTGCCCGAGTAAGCCAGCCACCATCGTCAGCCCGCCCTCACATAAGGCGTGGGATCTGCGCATCGAGGTCCCGGTCGACGACATGGCGGCGCTGGGCGATGGGCCGGGAGGTGAGCCTGGGAGCGGCGATGTCTCCGGATCGGCTGCCGGAGCGGAGGCCCGATCCTCCATCTGGCCGCATATTGAAGAGCGGCTCGTCGACATCATCAACGACCACCGCGCCACGATCGTGTTCACCAACTCACGGCGGCTCTCCGAGCGCATCACCTCGCGCATCAATGACATCGCAGCCGACCGGGGAGCAACCGAGCCGATCGCGGCGGCCCATCACGGATCGGTGAGCCGAGAGCGACGATCCGCGATCGAGGAGGACCTCAAGGCAGGGCGCCTGCCAGCCGTCGTCGCGACGAGCAGCCTTGAACTCGGCATCGACATGGGCGCGGTCGATGTCGTGATCCAGGTGCAGACCCCGCCGAGCGTGGCGTCCGGGCTGCAGCGGGTCGGTCGCGCTGGCCATCAGGTCGGCGCCACGAGTCGAGGGGTCATCTTCCCCAAGTTCCGAGGCGACCTCGTCACCTGCGCGGTGGTCACCGAGCGCATGCTCACCGGACAGATCGAGTCCCTGCGCATCCCCCGCAATCCGTTGGACGTGCTCGCCCAGCAGATCATCGCGATGGTCGCGATGACGGAGGCAGGTGGCGAGGAGTGGACGGTGGACGAATGCCTCGCCCTTGCACGGCGAGCCGCGCCCTTCGCCGGCTTGAGTCGCAGCGTCCTCGAATCCGTCCTCGACCTTCTCAGCGGCCGCTACCCGTCCGACGACTTCGCCTCCCTCAAGCCGCGTCTCATCTGGGATCGAACCACCGGGATTCTCACCGGCCGCCCCGGGGCGCAGCGGCTCGCCGTCACGAGCGGCGGCACGATCCCCGATCGCGGGCTCTTCGGCGTATTCATGGTGGGCGAGAAGGGCTCGCGGGTCGGCGAGCTTGACGAGGAGATGGTCTACGAATCACGGGTCGGCGAGGTGATCGCCCTCGGGGCGAGCAGTTGGCGGATCGAGCAGATCACGCACGATCGGGTGCTCGTGAGCCCGGCGCCGGGTCAGCCTGGCCGGCTGCCGTTCTGGCATGGTGACGCGCTCGCTCGACCGGCCGAACTCGGCGAGGCAGTGGGGGCATTCGTCCGCACCATCGCCCACGGCAAGAAGGCGGTGGTCGAAGAGCGACTCCGCGCCGCCGGTCTCGATGAGCGGGCGGCATCGAACCTCATGGCCTACGTGAACGAGCAGCGCGAGGCCACCGGCCAACTGCCCGATGACCGCACCCTTCTCGTCGAGCGCTTTCGCGACGAGCTTGGCGACTGGCGGGTGGTCATCCACTCCCCCTATGGCGCTGCGGTGCACGCGCCCTGGGCGCTCGCGATCGCGGCCCGGATTCGCGAGACCACCGGGCTCGACCCGCAGGTCATGCATGCCGATGACGGCATCGTGCTGCGACTGCCCGATGCCGAGGGCGATGAGCAGGTTCGCGAGGTCATCGCCGCGATCGTGCTCGAGCCGGAGGATGTCGAGCGAGTCGTCACCGACAATGTCGCCGGTTCGGCCCTGTTCGCGAGCCGCTTCCGCGAGGCAGCAGCACGCGCCCTTCTGCTCCCGCGGCGTCACCCGGGCAAGCGGTCGCCGCTGTGGCAGCAACGGCAGCGCTCCGCGCACCTCCTCGAAGCGGTGGCCGGGTACCCGTCATTCCCGATCGTGCTCGAGACCGTTCGCGAGTGCCTGCAGGATGTCTATGACGTACCAGCGCTCGTGCGCCTGACCGAGCGGATCCGCAGCGGCGAGGTCTCGATCGTCGAAGTCGAGACCGCAACGCCGTCGCCCTTCGCCCGTTCACTGCTCTTCGGGTACGTCGCGTCGTTTCTTTATGAAGGGGACGCGCCACTCGCGGAACGTCGGGCCCAGGCCCTCACCCTCGACGCCACCCTGCTCGCCGAGTTGCTCGGCACCCCTGAGCTGCGCGATCTGCTCGACCCGCTCGCCCTCGATGAGGTCGAGGCGGAACTGCAGCACCTCGCAGCCGATCGTCAGGCCCGTGATCTGGAGGACGCCGCTGACCTGCTGCGTATCCTCGGCCCGCTCAGCGATGACGATGCGCTGGCACGAGGCATCGACCCTGCCTGGTTCCTCGAGCTTTGCTCAGCGCGTCGAGCTATCGGCGTGCGATGGCCCGGTG
>CALPZT020000387.1 GCA_943328365.2 Bifidobacterium breve
AAGGAGCGCATGACAACGGCGTCGATGTCGAGTGAAACGCCGTTATCGACCTGTGATGGCGGGGTGGGCATCTCGGACACATGCTGGTAGGCGATCGCGACCGCTGAATCGCCGGTGAATGGCGGCCGTCCGGTGAGGAGCTCATACAGGAGAACGCCCGTTGAATACAGATCGCTTCGAGCGTCAACAACCTCGCCCCGAGCCTGCTCAGGGGAAAGGTATTGGGCGGTACCCATGACGGCTGAGGTACCGGTCATGCTGCTCTGCACGTCGTTGATCGCGCGTGCGATGCCAAAGTCCATGACCTTGACGTCGCCGGTTCGGGTGAGCATGACGTTGGCAGGCTTGATGTCGCGGTGCACGATCCCGTGACGGTGTGCATAGTCCAAGGCGGACAGCACGCCGGCCGTGATCTCGAGGGCCCGCTCCGGCAGGAGCCGCCGACCACTGGCCAGCAACTGGCGCAGGGTCATGCCATCGACGTACTCCATGACGATGTACGGGACGACGACTGCGGGCGAATCGCCCTCAGCGGCGAGGGTGTCCTCGCCCGTGTCATACACAGCGACGATGTTCGGATGATTGAGGGCGGCTGCCGATTGGGCCTCGCGTCGAAAGCGTGCTTGGAATGAAGGGTCCCGAGCAAGGTCTGGGCGCAGGATCTTGACCGCAATGCGTCGACCGAGTCGGAGATCCTTGCCCTCATGAACCTCGGCCATTCCGCCGCGTCCGATGACGTCGCCGATCTGATAGCGGTCGCCCAGCATTCGGGCCGACTCCTCGGTCACGCTGCCTCCACCTCGGGATGATCCTGATACGGATCGAAGGTCATCATCTCAGAACCGCCTGCATGACTGCCCGTGCGATGGGCGCGGCGAGCGAGTTTCCGCTGACCTCGGCGACTCCCGCCTCCTCAATCATCACCGCGACTGCCACCTTGGGGTCGTTGGCGGGTGCGAACGCGACGAACCAGGCGACGGATGGCCGATCATTACCGGTCTGTGCGGTGCCTGTCTTCCCTGCGACACTCACGCCATTGATGCGTGCGTTTGATCCTGTCCCTTGCTCGACGGCGCCGACCATCATCTCGGTCAGGGCATCAGCGTTCGCCTCGGTCATCGCCTGCTCGAACACCTCGGGCTCGGTTGTCTTGAGAACGGTGAGATCTGGTGCCCGAATCTCTTGGACGAGGTAGGGACGCATGACGGCACCTGCATTCGCGATGCCGGCGCCGACCATTGCCATCTGCAGCGCGGTGGCCCGAACATCGAATTGACCGATGGCGCTGAGGGCGGTCTGCGGGGCATCAGGATTCTCAGGAAAGCGCGAGGTCGCGGCGCGCAGCGGCAACTCGAACCCGGTTCCGAAGCCCATGAGTTCGGACTGACGCCGCAGAGCGTCGGCGCCGAGTTCATTGCCGAGCCAGGCAAACGCGGTGTTGCACGAGACAGCGAGCGCCTCGGCAAGGGTGAGCTTTCCGCCGGGCGCGCACGGACCCCTGTTCCAGTTGCGCAATTCAGTCTTCGTCTGTGGCAGTCGGTAGGTGGCGGGCCCGGGCAGTACCGAGTCGGCGGTGAACTTGCCAGATGCGAGGGCAGCGGCCGCTGTCACGAGCTTGAAGGTGGAGCCGGGTGGATTGAGAGACACGATTGGCCGGTTGAGGAGCGGCTTGTCCGGGTCGGCCTTCAAGGCCTCGTAGTAGGCACGAATCTCGGACGGATCATGACTCGAGAGGATGCCGGGGTCGAAGGAGGGAGTCTGCGCTGAGGCGAGGATCCGTCCGGTTGACGGCTCAATGGCGACGACCGCGCCGATCTTGCCCTGCAGCCCCTCGAATGCAGCGCGTTGAGCGCGGTCATCGATGGTGGTCTCGACGGCCCCGCCCAACTGCTGGCGCCCGGCGAACAACTGCTCGGTGCGCTCGATGAAGAACAGGTCCGATTTCCCATTGAGAATCCGGTTCTCCTGACGCTCAAGGCCGGTTGCCCCGTAGACGATGGAGTAGAAGCCGGTGACGGGCGCGTAGAGCGGGCCGTCGGAGTACGTGCGCAGGAAGCGAAGGGTGTCGCCAGTCTCGACGGAGCGGGCGACCGGATCAGACCCAACGAGGATCGGGCCGCGCTCGCGGTCGTACTCCTCCAGCAGGACTCGCTGGTTGCCGGGGCGATCCCGATAGTCGCCGACACGGACGAATTGGATGATCGTCACGTTGATGAGGAGCGCGATGAACAGCACGGCGAAGACAAGGGCCGTTCGCAGAATCGGACGGGTCATACGCGACGCACGACCTGGGTGAGTGCCTCGTCCGGCGCCGCCTCGGTGGTGTCGGGCCTGCGGGCGCGGTCGGATATGCGAAGAAGCAGGGCGATGATCACCCAGTTCGCGATGAGCGATGACCCGCCATACGAGAGGAACGGCGTGGTGAGCCCGGTGAGCGGGATGAGCTTCGTGACCCCGCCGACGATGACGAACACCTGAAGGGCCAACGTGATGGACAGGCCGACAGCGAGCAGTTGCCCGAAGCTGTCACGCACGGAGACCGCAATGCGAAATCCCCGCTCGACGATGAGTGCGTAGAGCAGGAGCAAGGCGAAGATCCCAGTGAGGCCGAGCTCCTCGCCGATTGCCGCGACAATGAAATCGGTGTTGGCAAACGGTACGAAGTTCGGGAACCCCTGACCCAGGCCAGCGCCAAAAATTCCACCGTTGGCGAGCCCGTAGAGCGACTGCACGATCTGATACCCAGAGTCGTCGGCATAGGCCCACGGATCAATCCAGATGGTGACTCGAGCCCGAACGTGCCCGAACATCACGTACGAGAGTGCCGCCCCGATAGCGAACAGGAAGCCGCCGAGGATGAGCCAGGACCGGCGCTGGGTCGCGATGTAGAGCATGAAGACGAAGAGGCCGAAGAACAGCAGGGAGGTTCCGAGGTCGCGCTGGAAGACGAGGACTCCGAGCGAGACGGCCCATGCGATCGCGATGGGCCCGAGATCCTTGAGTCGTGGGAAGCCAAGACCGAGGAACTTCGTGCGGACAAGGCTGAGCGAGTCGCGCTTCTCCATGAGGTAGCCAGCGAAGAAGACGGTGAGAAGGATCTTCGCAACCTCC
>CALPZT020000388.1 GCA_943328365.2 Bifidobacterium breve
GCATCGTCGGCCGTGTCGAAGAACCCGCCGTCGCCGTCCCCGAAATGATCGATGGCAACGTCGATCAACTGCCCGGCCCCCTCGAGCCAGCGAGCATCGCCGGTCGCCTGGAACAGCGCGATGAAGCCCTCGGCGACTCCGCCGTAGTCGCTCAGCACCCCGTCGTTTCGTCCCGGGTGGCCATCGCGCGAGGTACGCGAAAGTCGCCCCGGCCGGCTCGCCCCGAGGTGCACGCTCGTGATGACCTCGGCCGCGGTTACGGCGGCGGCGATCCAGCCGGGCTCGTCGAAGAGCGCGCCCGCATCGGCGAGCGCCGCGATCGCGAGGCCATTCCACTCGGCGACCACCTTCTCATCGCGCCCGGGACGCACCCGCTCATCGCGCGCGGCCATGAGCGCTGCCCGAACCCGGGCCCACCGCTCCCAGTCGTCGGGATCATGCGGCAGCTGCAGGGTCGATGCGCCGTGCTCGAAGGTGCCCTCCGGCGTCACCGTGAACAGTGCCGCGGCCCACGCGGCGTCCTCGTTGCCGAGCACCTCGATGAGCTGAGCCACTGTCCACGAGTAGAAGCGGCCCTCCTCGCCCTCGCTGTCGGCATCGAGCGCCGAGGCGAACGCGCCCTCCGGGGTGAGCATCTCGCGCAGGAGGAACTCGGCCGTCTCGCGAACCACCCGCTCGGCGAGCGGCGACTGGGTCAGGCGCCACCAGTGCGCGTAGTCGCGCAGGAGCAGCGCGTTGTCGTAGAGCATCTTCTCGAAGTGCGGCACGACCCACTCGGTGTCGACGGAGTAGCGGGCGAACCCGCCGCCGAGTTGGTCGTAGATGCCTCCGCGCGCCATGGCGGTGAGGGTCCACTCGGCCATCGTGATGGCCTCGAGGCTGCGCGTGCGGGCTGCCTCGCGGAGGAGGAACTCGAGGAGCATCGATGGCGGGAACTTCGGGGCCGACCCGAACCCGCCCCAGCGCGTGTCGAAGTCGCCCTCGAGCAACGTGACTGCCGCGGCGAGCGCTGCATCGTCCGGCGGCGGCGCATCGGCCATCGGGCCGCTTCGCGAGCGAAGGGCCTCGATCATCCGCACCGCTGTCGACTCCACCTCCCCCCGCCGCTCCGTCCATGCCGTCGAGATCGACTGCAGGATCTGGCCGAACGACGGCATCTGATGCCGCGGCTCCGGCGGGAAGTAGGTGCCCGCGTAGAACGGACGCGCCTCGTTGTCGAGGAACACGCTCATCGGCCAGCCGCCGTGCCCCGTCATCGCGATCGTTGCGTCCATATAGATGGCATCGACATCGGGCCGCTCCTCGCGATCGACCTTGATGCTCACGTAGTGCTCGTTCAGGTAGGCGGCAGTCGCCTCGTCCTCAAAGGACTCGTGCGCCATCACATGGCACCAGTGGCAAGCCGAGTATCCGATGGATAGGAAGATCGGGACGTTGCGACGACGCGCCTCGTCGAATGCCTCATCAGACCACGGCCACCAGTCGACCGGATTGTCCTTGTGCTGCAACAGGTATGGCGAGGTCTCCTGGTCGAGTCGGTTCGTCACTGCGCTCCTGCTGTCCGGTCGTGGCCGGCGGTCCGCGCGGCGCGAACCCCAATGATGCACGGTCGTGATGCAGGGCGCAGATCGATGTCGCCGCCGGAGGGGTTATCCACAGGCCTGGCGGTTGCCGAGGCTGGCACCCTCGGTCACGCGGACGGGGCGTGCTGCGCGAGGCGTCAGGTTCCTTTCGCTCGTCTTTTGTGTGACGTACTGTCGTACGGGTGAGCAGGGCGGTGGTGGTGCAGGCCCGGATCTCCGAGGCGGAGGCGGCTGTGGTGAAGGCCGACGCGGCGGAGAGCCGGCGCCTCTGACTGACGGCAAATGCCCTGCGCGGTCGGCTTTCTTCGGTCACCGTGGCGCTGATCACCGGCACACAGGGCCCGACTACGACCCACATCGGACTCGGGCCGTCCATCGGTTTGAGGCAGTACCCGGTCAGCTACGCGGACGTCACCGATCTGCACACCGTGCCGGTCTCGCGCTGTCGAACGTTGCGGGGACGCCTGTCACCCGGTGAGATGGAGCTGCTCTCGGCAGACCGGACGCCGCACGCCCAGCAGGGCCCGCTGACCCGGGTGACGTCACCCGTCGGTGAGGACCATCCGTGCCTGATGATCGGCCAAGGAGCAGTACGTCGTGACGACGATCCGGCGACCGGAGTCGGTGGCGTCCGTGTTCAAGAGGGGTACCTCGACACGGCGCTCCCGGTAATCCGGGCCCGGGCAGAGCGAGACGCCCAGGCAGGCGGTGAACCCCTTGACCGTGTTGCATGTCTGCTGGGCCGCCCCGAAGGTCGGACGCGGCTCGACCTTTGCCGACAGCCACTTCCCTCCGTCCCAGGAGAAGATCCCCATGTCCCATGGGCGGATCTGGTTGTTCGCCTGCGGGATCTCTCGGACGACAAGCGTCTCGTTGGCCGAACTGACGCCGGGCGAGAGTTCGATGCCGTCAAGACGTGACGGATTGGACGTGCCGCCCCAGTCGTAGCAGTCAACGCCCCGGACCCAGATATTCACGATCGAGCTCGAGCGGTTGACCACCATGACGGACTGGCTGGAGGCCTCGTTCGGGTCGCTGCCGCAGTCGATGGGGGCAGGCGCGGCCTGGCGCAACGGGGGTGGCGCCGTCGTGGCAGATGAGCAGGCACCGAGCCCGAGAGCCACCAGTGCTGCCATCCCTGCGATCGAGGCGGCGGGTGACGTGAGTCGACGCATGAACACTCCAAGGGCTTGGCGGGATTCGGCAGTGCCGGCGATTGCCGCCACTGATCGATCAGTAGAGCTGTTCAAGCCGGATCGAGGTCTTCGATTCGGAGCACGTGGTGACGACGCGCATCGCGCCACCGTCCGTCATGTCGAAGATGCGCACGTCGCTGTCCTGCCGAACGCCGGAGAGGCACATCGTCGGCGACGACTTGTCGAAGGTGTTGCAGGCGATGATCGACGGGACGCTGAACCGCGTTCCGCTGCTGTCGTCCACGAACGTCGTGGTCCACTTGGCCTCGCGGGTCTGGAAATAGCCAATGGTGCCGCCGCTGACCCATGAGCAGACGCGCC
>CALPZT020000389.1 GCA_943328365.2 Bifidobacterium breve
CGGTGGTCGAACACGACATCGCCGTTCATCCACAGGACCCCACCATCGGGGGCGATGCGCAGGGCCTTGAGCAGGCTGCGATTCGTATTCGTCTGGTCGTAGGCCTCGTTGTAGACGTACGCGACGTTCGGGAAAGCCTCGAGGATCATCTCGAGCTTGAATCCGACGACGGTCATGACTCGCAGATCCGCCCCGAAGACCCGTTGGAGGTTGTCCATCTGCTGGCCCATGATCGTGCGGCCATCGGCGAGCGGGGTGAGTGGCTTGGGCCACGGTCGCCCGAGCCTGGTACCCATGCCGGCTGCGAGGATGACTGCCTGCATGCTCATGTTGGGTCTCCTGTCGTGACGATGCGAAGGCGGCTGAGTTCGCCCAGCGCCGAGTCGTGTGCGGTGATGGCGAGCCGAAGCTCGCTCCAGAATCGCTCCGTGCTGCGGCCGGGCTCGAGAGTGTCGAAGTAGTGGTCGCGCAGGGCCGCGCGTGACGCGCGATCCGGGTCGGAGGCAAGCAGGCTCGCGATGTTGCCGGTGAGCGCGCCGATCGAGTCGTGGTCGATGACGGGGACGACGGCCGCGAGGGGAGCGTCTGCGAGGAGCTGATCGCGACGCGAGCGGCGGTCGCAGAGCATGATCGGCGAATCTGGCCGGAGGTACAGATGATCGAGGGTGACGCTCGAGACGTCGGCGATGAGCAGGTCGGTCGACTGAAGGACGCCGAGGATGTCGGCATTGAGCAGTGCTGTGTGGCCTCGATCAGGTTCTGCCTGTGCGGCGCGTGAGAGCGACGCCATGATCTGCTGATGACCGGCTCGGACGCCTGGTGCATCCGAGGTCAGGACCCTCGGATGCGGCTTGTAGACGACCCGGGCTCCGGGCTGTGCAAGAGCTGCCTCGATGATTCGGGGCCCGTAGCAATCAACGGACGTGTAGTTGTTCGCATCGTCCTCGCCTTCCCAGGTGGGTGCGTACGTGATCGTCGGGCCATCATGACCGCCGAGCGTTGACGTGATCGGTAGGTCGAGCTGTGGCCTGCCCACCCTGACGAGATGGCTGGGGTCGAACCAGGCGATCGCGGCAGCATGACGCTTCACAGCGGCCTCGCCGGCCACGAAGACCTTGTCGTACGCCTTCGCCTGGTTGCTCACCATGCAGATCTTGTCGCTCTCGCCGTGATTCACATGGATGTGAACGGCCTGCTGGAAGGAGAGCGACTGGAAGTTGGTCCACCCGTTGTTCACGTAGACGACGGCGTGAAAATCTGCCCGGTCGTAGAGGGCCATGAGGTCTTCGTAGCGCGGGACGAGGAGCACCCGCAGGGAAGTAGCGCCGCGCAGGGCATTGAACGTGTCGACTTGGCGGACGACAACGATGGTCGTCATGTCCTGGCTTGCCTCGAATACGGGCAGCCACTGCGTGAGCTGGTAGAGCTTCGGAACGCCATCGGCGAAGTAGAGGGCTATCTGTGAGCTGGGGATGTCATCGAGGTCAAAGCCCTCCGGCTCGACTTCGGCGAACTCGCGCATGCGCCGGGCCAAGCTTCGTGCGACACGCTTGGAGAATGCCTTCGTCTTGGACGATGCCGTCATGGCAGACCGGCGTTCACAGTGCTGTTCCGGTCCGCAAAGCTCGGTTCCCGTCCTCGAATTTGACCGCGTTCGTGTTGAACTTGAGCGCTCGATCGACTGCTGTCTTGAGCGAGGGCCTATCGTACCCGGGTGGGCAACCTCTGGAAGAACCGTCAGGTCCTTCGTATGCTCGTTGCCCGAGACCTCCAGCGCAAGTACCGAAACTTCCGGCTCGGATACCTCTGGTCGATCCTCGAGCCCCTTGGAATGACGACGGTGCTGTGGTTCGTGTTCAGCGTGCTGCTCGGCGGGCGCAAGCTCGGAGAGCAGCCCTACTTCCTCTTCCTGTCGGTGGCCATCCTCCCGTGGTGGTGGTTTACGAAGGGCATCTCGGCCTCCACGCGGGTCTTCCGCGGGAACATCTCGCCGCTCACGATCAGCCTGCTTCCCACCGAGATCTCGGTGGTTCGAGTCATCCTGGTATCGATGGCTGATTTTGCGTTGTCGCTCCCGATCATCGTGTTCGCCATGGTCATCACCTGGACGTTTCCGGGCCCGCTCATCGTGCTGTTCCCGGTGGCGATCCTGGTTCAGGTGATCCTGATGTACGGGCTCGGGCTGTTTGTCGCATCAGTGTCTGCGCTCGTCCCCGACTTCGCACGCATCGTCCGCATCATCATGCGGGCCATGTTCTATCTCACCCCTGTCCTCTATGCGATTGCGAACATCCCGGAGGGCGCACGGGGGTTCGCCGTGTTCAATCCCCTCGTGAGCATTCTCGGTCTCTACCGGATCGGCTTCTGGCCGACCGAGACCGAAGGGGCGGCGGCGTTCGCGGTCGGCCTCAGCGTGACGGCGATCTTCGCATTCGCGGGCGTCATCACCTTCCGTCGCCTTGAATCACGCATTCTCAAGGAGGCCTGAACGATGGCCCGCATCAGGATTGAGCCCGAGCTCGCGGCGGCGGTCGTGTTCGATCGCGTCTCCCTGTCGATGCCTCGCAGCAGGCGGCGCGGCGGCCAGGGCACGCGTCAGCGGCTGCGCCGTCTCGCAGGCGAGTCGAGCCGCCAGCAGGTGCCAGTGTTCACCGAACTGAGCGCCGAGATCCTTCCAGGGCAGTCAGTGGCCCTTCTCGGAGGAGGTCGCTCCGGCCGGGAAGAGTTCCTTCGCCTCGCGGCCGGCACCCTCGTGCCTGACTCGGGGCGAGTGCACCGCAAGGGTCGCGTCGTCCCGATCCTCGATGATTCCCGCTGCCTGACGCCGAGCTACACCACCCGGCAGAACATCTACCTCACCGCAGGGCTTCTGGGGATGACGCCGGATGAGACAACCGAGCGGCTCGAGTGGATCGTCGACATGGCGCAGGCGGGCAAATGGCTCGACTCGTATCTGCGCGGCGCGCCGCGCAACATGAGGCAGCGGCTCGTCTGGACGGTGTCGATGGCGACCGGCGCTCGGATCTTCGCGATCGAGAAGTCGCTCGTCATCGGCCATGGGGAGTTCATGGAGCGGTGCTGGTCCCATGTCGAGGGCC
>CALPZT020000390.1 GCA_943328365.2 Bifidobacterium breve
CAAGATCATGTGGCTGCAGAGAAACGTGCCGGGAGCCGATCGGGCAGTGCGCCACCTGTGCATCGGTGAGTGGATCGTCGCGACACTCGGGGGCGATGAGGTCACCGAATCATCGCTCGCGTCCCGAACCGGACTCTTCGACGTGCATGAACGCACGGTCTGGAGTGCGGCGACTGAAATCGTCGGGCCGCTTATGCCCGACCGGCATGTCTGGGCGGGGGAGAAGGTGGGCTCGGCTGCTGGCGAGATACCGAGCGCCTTGCGGGGCGCGGCACTGACTGTCGCGGGTCACGATCACCAGACGGCGAGTTTGGTCGCTGGGGCCTGCCGTGACGGTGCGCTCTTCGACTCTATGGGCACGGCTGAGGCACTCATTCGCACCGTGGCCCGCACGCTCACGCGCGACGAGATGCAGCAGTTGACCGACCTCGATATCTCGGTGGGCTGGGGAGTCCTGCCCGGTCATCAGATCCTCCTCGCTGGAAGGCTGACCGGTCTGTCGCTCGAACGGGTGTCGTCCCTCCTCGGAGCGTCAGATCGCGCATCGCGGTTGGCCCTGGGGGAGCAGGCGCTCCAGTCGGTGCGCGGAACGCAGGCACCGCGAATCGAGCAACTCGACAACGAGTCGCTCACCATCACCGGGGTGACCGATGGGGTGACCCCCGCGCTCATGTGGCGCGTAGCGGTTGAGGACCTGACCCGGATCGTCGACGAGCCGCTTGCGCAGATGGACGAGGCGGTGGGCCCGCGTGGTTCATCTGTCGTGGCTGGCGGCTGGATCCACAACCCGATGGTTGCCGAGGCCAAGCGCAAGCAACTCGGCAGATACCGGGTCAGCGAGCTCGACGAGCCGGGAGCGCTCGGAGCGGCGTTCCTCGGCGGCGTGGCGGCCGGCCTGCTGTCACGGCCGCAGGCTGACGGAACTGCCCGGTGGCTGTCCTAGCGGGTGAAGTGCTCGACCGGGTAGCCGGCCGCCATGAGCGCTGCGACGACTCGTTCATCGTCGTCGATGACCAGACCGACCGCACCCGGGCCACCGAGCGCAGCGAGTACCTCGGCCTTGAACTGCGGTGCCGGACGGTAGTCACGATCTGGTCGGAGGTACACCGGCAGCTGACCAACGCCGCAGGCGGCGAGCCACGCCAGGGTCGCAATGCGCGTGCGCTCCGGACGGCCCGACAGCAATACGCAATCGTGCGTGACCATCAAAGCTCGCAGGCATTCGATGCCGCGCTCGATCGGTTCGTCGTCGCAGAGGAACGCGAAGAACGACGTCCAGTCCTTGGGCCGCGATGCCAGGAAGTGCTCACGATGCTCGCCGTCTGCGAGCACCCCGTCGATGTCGAAGACGACGATTCCGGTCACGGACCTGTCGATTCCGGTCACGGACATGTCGTGAATGTAGTGCCGTTGGTGACACGCGAAAGAATTGACATAATGCACATTATCGGCGATATAGATATGTGTGCACCGGATCGCCCCGTACCGGCGCTACCACTGGATCCATGATGAAGCCGAGTGCTGCTGACATGGGAAAACGAGTGAGCGTTCGGGTCGTTGATGCCGACGGCAGCACGCGCGATCTCGTCGGGACCCTCGTCAGCCCAACGACCGTCAAGCGGCGCGACGAATCCGAGGTCGAGTTCGACCCAGCCGCCATTTCGCACTGGCGCGTTGTTGCGATGACATCACAGAAGGCAGGGACGGGCGCACCGATGAGCGTGCGCGTGCGCGAAATCGAGGCGGCAGCGGCATGCACGTGGCCGGCCGAGATCACCGTGATGAGCGGCGGTTGGCTCCTTCGGTCGAGCGGCGGTGTGACACGGCGAGCGAACTCGGCACTGCCGCTCGGCGATCCGCCGTACGGGGACCCCGATAGCGGCGTTGAGCATGCGGTCGCCGAAGTGGTTGAGTTCGCGCGACTGCACGGAATGAGACCGACGATCCAGGTGGCGCTTCCGGTGTACGCGCCCTTGGACGAGCACCTGGCCGAATCTGGCTGGGAGGCTGCAAGCGAGCATCATGTGCTCGTTCATGACGCTCGCAGCATTGGGGTGCGCGAACCATCGACCCTGCCTCGCCGGTGGAAACTTCGGCACGAAGACCAGCCATCGGAAGCCTGGCGTTCGGTTCAGGGCCGTGACGCCGAGGCCATCATCATGAGCAGATGGCCCGCTGACTACCTCTCGCTCTGGGCCGATGACATACCGGTGGGCGCAGGGAGGCTTGCCATTTCAGACGGCTGGGGTGTTATCACCCGTGTCTTCGTAAGCCCGGCCAGCCGCCGGCGTGGAGGCGCAGTCGCCATCATGGAGGAACTGGCGCGTGCGGCGCTGTCGTCCGGCGTCGAACGACTTGCCCTGCAGGTTTCAGTCGACAACCGCGCAGCGTTGGGGCTCTATGCCAGGCTCGGATTCAGGCACCACCACACGTATCGTCATCGAGTGCACGGAGCTTTATCCGCGCAAGAAACACCATCCGCTGACAAGGCCCAAGGAGGGTAATGTGACCACGAATTCGATTCCAGCCGGTGAGCCCGATCCGTTCGAAGACCTCGTCCTCGACGAGAGCTTCATCGCCGGTGCACCAAAGGAGGATGCCGCCGATGAGCGCATCGCCAAGGCGGCTCGCATCGCCCGTGGAAATGATCGGCTCGCGGCTGCAGGTGAGATCGCCGACGGATCAGGGAAGCCTGCGTACGGCCGGCTTCGGCGCTCAACACCGTGGATTGCCATCGGCATCGCCGCGGCAGTGGTGATTATCGTCGTCGCCTTGCTCGCGCGCTGACTTCAGCTTCCCCATGTCCGACAACTCGAACCCGACATACGGCCTTTGTATTTGAGTGTTCAACTACTTTGAGGGATACTCGAGTCATGGATTCCACGAGATCCCCCTCCGACGGTAACGACGCGAGGCGATGGCAGCCCGGTGATTCGCCGATACCCGCACTCTTCATCGGTCACGGTGCACCGCCGCTCCTCGATGATCGGCGGTGGACCGCCGAGCTCGCAGGATGGGCGAGGAGCCTGCCGAGGCCCGCCGGGATTCTCATCGTCTCTGCGCACTGGGAGCAAGCCCCGGTCACCCTGTCGGCAAC
>CALPZT020000391.1 GCA_943328365.2 Bifidobacterium breve
CCTCGAGTGCCCACTGCGGGTCCTTGAGGCCGTTGCCGGTGAGCGTGCACACGACGACCTGGCCCGGGTCGAGGCGGCCAGCGGCATGGTGCTTGAGCAGGCCCGCGACGCCCGCGGCGCTTGCCGGCTCGCAGAAGAGGCCCTCCTTGGCGGCGAGGAGCCGGTAGGCGGCGAGGATCTCGTCGTCGGTCACCGAGTCGATGAGGCCGCCAGACTCGTCACGGGCCGCTATCGCGTTATCCCATGACGCCGGATTGCCGATTCGGATCGCGGTCGCGATGGTCTCGGGATTCGGGACGGGAGCGCCGATCACGAGCGGTGCAGCCCCTGCGGCCTGGAACCCCCACATGCGCGGCGACGAGGCGGAGATGCCGTCACGCTGATACTCGGTGTAGCCGCGCCAGTAGGCCGTGATGTTGCCCGCATTGCCGACCGGCAGGCAGTGGATATCGGGGGCGCTGCCGAGGAGATCGACGATCTCGAAGCTCGCGGTCTTCTGGCCCTCGATGCGCACCGGGTTCACGCTGTTCACGAGCGCGACCGGGTAGGTGTCGGAGAGCTGCCGTGCGACGAGCAGGCAGTCGTCGAAATTGCCCTCGACCTGCAGGAGAACCGCCCCGTGCACGATGGCCTGGGCGAGCTTGCCCATCGCGATCTTGCCCTGGGGCACGAGAACCGCGCAGACCATGCCAGCTTTGACGGCATAGGCAGCGGCACTCGCCGACGTGTTGCCGGTCGACGCGCAGATGACCGCCTTCGCGCCATCCTCGGCTGCCTTGGAGATCGCCATGGTCATCCCGCGGTCCTTGAAGGAGCCGGTCGGGTTCGCGCCCTCGAACTTCAGCCAGACCTGGCATCCGGTCATCTCGCTGATCGTGCAGGCATAGACGAGCGGCGTGCCGCCCTCGCGGAGCGTCACGACCGGAGTCGCGCTGGTGACGGGCAGTCGATCGCGGTATTCCTCGATGAGTCCGCGCCATTGATGAGCCATGACTACTCCCCTACCTCGCCCTCGACCCGCATGACACCGACAACGCGCTTCACCGTGTCGAGCTCGCGCAGCCGGTCGACTGTGCGGCGCAGGGCATCGTCGGTTGCGCGGTGGGTGCGGACGATGAGCCCGGCTTCGTCGCCGTGGCCGTCCTGGCGCACGACCTGGATGCTCACCCCGTTGTCGGCGAAGGCCGAGGCGATGGACGCGAGCACGCCGGGCTTGTCGGCGACGTCGAGGTTCACGTAGTAGCGGGTGAGGGCCTCGCCGATCGGCAGGACGCGGAGATTGGAGTAGGTGCTCTCCCCCGGGCCGACCGATCCGGTGACGCGATTTCGGGCAGCGGCGACGAGGTCGCCGAGCACTGCGCTCGCCGTTGGCGCTCCACCGGCGCCTCGGCCGTAGAACATCATCTGTCCGGCGGCCTCCGCTTCGATGAACACGGCGTTGAACGCGAGGCGCACGCTGGCCAGCGGGTGATCGCGCGGGATCATCGCCGGGTGCACGCGCACGATGACTCCGGTGCCGTCGGCGCTCGCCTCGGCCACTGCGAGCAGCTTGATGACGAAGCCCATCTTCTGGGCCGCGTGGACGTCGTCAAGCGTCACCTTCGAGATGCCCTCGCAGTAGACGTCGGCAAGGGTCACCCGGGTATGGAAGGCGAGCTCGGCGAGGATCGCGGCCTTGGCCGCCGCATCGTGGCCGTCGACGTCGAGCGTTGGGTCGGCCTCGAGGTAGCCGAGCGCATCTGCCTCGGCGAAGACTGCGTCGTAGTCGGCGTCCTGCTCGTCCATCTTCGTGAGCATGTAGTTCGTCGTGCCGTTGACGATGCCGAGCACCTTCGTGACGCGATCTCCGGCGAGCGACTCGCGCAGCGGCCTGATGAGCGGGATCGCCCCGGCGACCGATGCCTCGAAGTAGAGATCGACGCCGTATCGCGCCGCCGCCGCATACAGGGTGGCGCCATCGGCGGCGAGGAGTGCCTTGTTGGCGGTCACGACACTCGAGCCGGCTTCCATCGCCGCGAGGATGAGCGCTCGGGCTTCGTCGATGCCGCCCATGACCTCGACAACGATGTCGGCGCCGCTCGAGGCGAGGGCTATCGAATCGTCGGTGAGGAGCGCCGGATCGATGCCGGGTCGATCCCTGCCGAGGTTGCGAACCGCCACCCCGGTGAGGCGGACGGGCGCTCCCACCCGCGCGCGGAGGTCGTCAGCGGTCTCGGTGAGCAGCCGCGCGACCTGCGTGCCCACGGTGCCACCGCCGATGAGTGCAACGGTGATGACGCGGTCGGGATTCGCAGGAGTCAAGGACACGTGGCAAAGCCTCTCAGGTGCGCGGGTGCGCAGGCCAACCGGATGACGGGTGAGGACGGACGGAGCGACTCAGGCGCCCGGATCGAGGGCGAGGAGGTCATCGAGGGTCTCGCGCCGCAGCACCGTCGAGCAGGCCCCGTCGCGCACCGAGATCACCGCAGGACGAGGCAGGTAGTTGTAGTTCGAGGCCATCGAGCGGCAGTAGGCGCCCGTCGCAGCGACCGCGAGGATGTCGCCCGGCACGACATCGGACGGCAGCCAGGCGTCGCGCACGACGATGTCGCCAGACTCGCAGTGCTTGCCCACCACG
Source organism: Bifidobacterium breve (assembly GCA_943328365.2). Lineage (GTDB taxonomy): Bacteria > Actinomycetota > Actinomycetes > S36-B12 > S36-B12 > WLND01. The sequence goes on from CALPZT020000391.1 coordinate 2,618, forward strand.
CGCGCGAGCATCGGAGGCGCGTTCGACGTCCGTGAGGCGAGGATCACCGTGTAGTCGGCGTCATAGAGGGCAGTTCGGATGTTGTCGCTCATCCCTCCGTCGACGGAGACATAGGCGCGGACGACTCCGCCATCGAGCTCGACCGGCTTCACCGTGCCCACTTCATACAGCGTGATGCCCGCCGGGCCGATGATGGCGCGGCCTGGCTCGAATGCGAGGGCCGGGCGGCTGATGCCGGCGGCGGTGCACTCCCGCGTGACGATGGCGCCGATCTGGCGGGCCATGTCGGGGATGTCGAGGGGGTCATCCGACTCGGTGTAGGCGATGCCCATGCCGCCGCCGAGGTTGAGCTCGGCGACCTCGACGCCCTGCTCGTTCATGAGGCGCCTTGCCAGCCCGACGACGCGGGCCGCGGCCACCTCGAACCCGGCGGCGTCGAAGATCTGGGAGCCGATGTGCGAGTGGATGCCGGCGAA
>CALPZT020000392.1 GCA_943328365.2 Bifidobacterium breve
CGCGGAGCATGAGCGACTGCGGGTCGAGCCAGCGGCCTTCGTAGAGCAGCCGGCCGAGCCTGCGGCCCTCCGCGTGGTAGCTCGCGATCGTGTCCTCGTTGTGGATGGCGCTCAGCAGCCGCTCATAGGCGATGAACAGCAGCGCCATGCCCGGCGCCTCGTAGATGCCGCGGCTCTTCGCCTCGATGATGCGATTCTCGATCTGGTCGGCCATGCCGAGCCCGTGGCGGCCGCCGACGGTATTCGCCTCATGGACGAGGTCGACGTCGCTGGCGAACTCGCGGCCGTTGATCGCGACCGGACGGCCCTGGACGAACCGGATCGTGACGTCCTCCGGGGTGATCTGCACCGACTCGTCCCAGAACCGCACGCCCATGATCGGGTGCACGATCTCCATCGACGTGTCGAGGTGCTCGAGCGACTTGGCCTCGTGCGTGGCCCCCCAGATATTGGCGTCGGTCGAGTAGGCCTTCTCGACACTGTCGCGGTAGGGCAGGCCGTGCGACACCAGCCACTCCGACATCTCGGTGCGGCCGCCGAGCTCGCTCACGAAGTCGGCGTCGAGCCACGGCTTGTAGATGCGCAGGGCCGGGTTCGCGAGCAGGCCGTAGCGGTAGAAGCGCTCAATGTCATTGCCCTTGAAGGTCGAGCCATCGCCCCAGATCGAGACGCCATCGTCAAGCATCGCGCGAACGAGCATCGTGCCCGTGACCGCCCGGCCAAGGGGCGTGGTGTTGAAGTACTGCCGGGTGCCTGACCGAATATGGAAGGCGCCGCATGTGAGAGCGACGAGGCCCTCCTCAACGAGCGCTGCCCGGCAGTCGACGAGGCGCGCGAGCTCTGCTCCGTAGGCCATGGCACGGCTCGGCACCGAATCGATGTCGGGCTCGTCGTACTGGCCGATATTCGCGGTGTAGGTGCACGGGATTGCCCCCTTGTCGCGCATCCAGGCGACGGCCACCGAGGTGTCGAGGCCGCCGGAGAAGGCAATGCCGACGCGCTGGCCGACGGGCAGGGAGGTCATGACTTTGGACACAGCGCCCAGCCTAGGGGCGTGCGGCAGCCAGCCTCACGAACGGGTTGCCGGTGTCGCGGACAGTAAGCCGGAACTCAAGTTTGGAATGTCTTCAAGGCTCATAAATATTGTTTTCCCCAATTGTCTTGCTTTAGCCATTTCAAAATCTGCACCCCTGGATTCACCAGGAATTCGCAATACAGCATCGCATTTTTCTAAAAGCCTATGAGCAACCGGATATTGGTACGCCGAAAACTGCTCGGATGAATGGGAATCACCACCCGCTTGTCGAATCACAGGCCAGGCGAGCCATTCACCTACAACAGCAAGGTGTCCCTTTGAAAAAATAGGAAGTGCGTAATCTTCCATCGCCTTGAGGTTTTTAGCGATTGCGGATTCATCACCATTAGTTCCAGACATATAAGGACCAGAAATTAGAATCATAAGCGGCTTACTCATCATAAAAGCCTATAGTAGAAAGAAGAGTCGCCCTATGAGCCGGCGCTCGTGCTCAGGTGGACGACGCATCGGCAGGAACCGCCAGAGCAGACGCCCATCCGAGCGCTTCACGCATCTGAGCCAGCCGTGCGGCGCTGTCTTCACCTTCCGGCCGATGTCGTCGAGCGCGCATTCCCGCCCCGGTGCCGGCGACGACGCGAACTTGAGTCTCGGCCAGTCGAGCAACGGCCTCAGGTCAATGGCGGTCGATTCGAAGGCGGCGAGCCGATGGGGGATCGTTCGTTCGATGGTCGCGAGCTGCTCCGAGCTCAATCCGCTTGCACCGCTGAGCTTCCACATCACATAGGGCAAGAAGGATTCGGCGACATCCTCCCTCCTCGGAAACTCTGCCGCGTAGGAGGAGATGAAGTTCACGTCCTGCCCCGCCGCATCGGCCCACGCTCGCTCATCCACCGAACCCGACCACGCAGGGTCAAGTGACGTATGCGCACACTCGTGAACAAGAAGTTCCTCGACGTACTCCCAGTTCTCGTCGGCATAGTCCGTATGGATGAGGAGCGCCCGATTGCCACCGCCGAAGTTCTCGTCTCCCCTATGGATCCAGACGGCGTCGATCTGCGTCCGGCATCCGCGAGGTAACTGCCCGACCACCCGCGCAAAGCGACCGGCTTGCGCCGCGGCAGCGTCCTGGGACTCGAACTCGGGATTCACGACGAAGTCGATCGGACGGGACTCACGGAAGGTGCCGCGGAAGACGTAGGAGTTATGGGTGACCCAGCCGTTGGCGCGGCGGTCGTAGGCGGTCCGACGAGCGACGCCGGCGAAGGCCACGCTCATCACATCAGAGGGTGACTGAGGGGTGAGAACCGCCGCCGATATCCATGCGGTTCCGTCGAAGGGCGGCGGGTCTGCGCGAGCGGCAGGGGCGATCATGATCAGGGCACTCAGCGCAAGTGGGCTGATGATCGCGCGCACGAGGCTCGCATTCGAGACGCGCTTGCCGTTCAAGGGGTCACCTCAACGCTTCAAACGGGGGTCGTTTAGGAGGAGACACAACGCGAAACGCTGACAGCCCGCACATCAGGTGTCAAGAGGGTTTTCCGGGTTCCGGCCCCGCGAGGCAGGTCCCGGGGCACTGCCTCGAGACACGAGGTGGCCTACGTTGTTCGCATGGCCACGATCGACGAAACGCCCGAGGGACTCCACCTGCGAATGTCGCGCTGGGAGCGGCTCGGCTCCCTGCACGGCGACCTCTTCATCCCGCGCGCCAGCGTCGTCTCGTCCGAGGTCGTGCCCGACCCCTGGCAGATCCTGCGCGGCTGGCGGGCACCCGGAACCGGCATCCCGTTCGTCATCATGCTCGGGACGCTGCGCTACCAGGGGCTCAAGGACTTCTGCGTCATCTACCGCCGGCGGCCCGCGCGCGTCATCACCTGCCGGGAGTTCGGGTTCTCGCGGGTCATCGTGACGCTGAACACCACCGAACGCCAGCAGTTCACGAGCAGTGACGGCACCGCCGGCGAGAAGCTCGCTGGATGAGATGACCGCGAACCGGCTCGAATGACCAGAATTTTGGCCAGTTCAGCCGGATGCTGGATGAAACGACGGGGCGAGGGGGC
>CALPZT020000393.1 GCA_943328365.2 Bifidobacterium breve
CGTCCTCATTGTCTTCGCGGTCCTCGTGGCCATCGATGCGGTCGCCGACAAGATCATGTGGCTGGATTCGGCTTGGGATGTCGTGAACACGGCGATCCGGCCGATCGCGGGCGGGGTCATGGCGCTGCTCATCGCATCGCCGAGCGTTGACCTGCCGAGCGCGGTGATCGCCGCGGGGGGAGGGGCTGTCGCCCTCATCACGCACCTCGCCAAGGCGACGACGCGACTGGCGGTCAACACCTCGCCCGAGCCCGCGAGCAACATCGTGGTGTCGGTCGCTGAGGACGTGGCGGTCGTCGGCGTCGTCATCACCGCCATCTTCAACCCATGGGTCGCAGGCGCCATTGCTGCTGTGCTCTTCATCATTGCCGTGATCGTGGCCATTGCGCTTGCGGGCACGGCTCGGGCGGTCATCCGCAGACGACGCAATCGAACGCGCACACCCCCGCCACCCACCACGGCACAACCAGCATCTCGCCCGGAATCTGGACCCGATGAACGAATTCCTGACTCATGATGGCAATTTCATTCATCCGGCCCAGATTCTGGGCGAGATGATGCGGTGGGGTTGAGCTGGGGCATTTATGCTTGGCCGATGGCACCTCGCATCCACTCAGCGGTCATTGTCGTGAGCGATCAAGAGGCGGCGCTCGCCTTCTACACCGGTGTCCTCGGCTGGGAGAAGCGCGAGGACAACCAGATGTCGCCTGACTACCGATTCCTTGTCGTCGCCCCTCCCGGGCATACGACCGGCATCTGTCTGGGCCCCGAGCACATCCACGGCCGCTCAGCTCCAGGCTTCGACTCACCGCGTGACAGCGACCTCTACCTCACGACCGACGACCTGCGGGCCGACTACGAGCGGTGGAGCGCGGCGGGCGTCCGATTCGACGAGGAGCCCGCGCCGATGCCGTGGGGTGGTCTTGGCGCACGTTTCGTCGATCCCTTCGGGAATCGCTTCTTCATCACCGGCGGGGCATAACTTCGGCCGGCGCGCGGCGCGCGGGTCGGGATGACTCCGCTTTGCTCCCGTGACACCGTTGTGTCATGCCGGCACCGAGCCCGCCATCCGTGGCTGCCGCGACACGCCTTGCCGCCGACATCATTGAGCAGGTCGCCGATGCTGTCATCTGCCTTGCGCCGGACGGCACGGTCATGTGGGCCTCACCGTCGACGCGTACCGGCCTCGGTTGGCAGCCCGCTGAAGTCGTTGGCACGAGGCTGGCATTGTCCGTCGACGAGGACGGTGCTCCCGGCGACCGAGCGTTGGCGCACATGCTCCGCTCCGGCACGGACGTCGTCCGCGAGCGGCTGAGGTCGCGGCGATCTGACGGCGAGCTCATCTGGGCCGACACCGTCGCGCATGTGATTCGCAACGGGCAAGGAGACGTCGCGCGGATCATCGCGTCGATCCGTGACGTCACAGTCGAAGTCGCGCGCGAGGAGGCTGAACTCGATGCCGAGCGACGATTCCGGGTCATGGCTGAGAACGCCGTCGACGTCGTCTTCCACACGCTTGAGGGGGTCACCGAGTGGGTGTCTCCATCGCTGAAGCAGGTGACCGGATGGGATCCGCAGGACGTCGTCGGCGGGCCTACCATCCACCTGTGGCATCCCGATGATCGCGAGCGGGCCATCGCGCTGCGCGATTCGACGTATTCAGGGCAACCGGCTCGCGGCGAGTTGCGATTTCGGAGGAAGGACGGTTCCTACGTCTGGTTGGGCGTCTCCCTCAAGCCTTACACCGAGCGCGATGGCCGTCGCGGCGCGGTCGGGATCATGCGCGACATCGACGACCGAGTGCACATGCAGCAGGCCCTGGCCCTGTCGGAGACGCGCTACCAACTGCTCGCCGAGAACGCCTCCGATGTCGTGTACTCGACTGATTGCGAGAGCCTCGTCACATGGATGTCACCGGCCGTGACGCGCGTGCTGGGCTGGTCGGCCGAGGAGCTCATCGGTACCGATCTCGCAGGTCTCGTCCATCCGGACGACATCGCGGGCACCGACATCGCGGGCACCGACATCTCGGGCACCGACACCGATGGCCACCCTGCCCAAGGGGCCGGGGCGATCGGCCAGCCGGATCGCGAGACCGTGCTTCGCTTCCGTGCTCGAGACGGCAGCTATCGCTGGATGTCGTCAAAGCTCACGCGAATGATGGACGAGGCCGCGATGCCGGCGAGCTTCGTCGGCGGCCTCACCCTTGTCGACGACCTCGTTCATCAGCGCCAGCGCGCTGAGTTGGACGAGACACGTCTCCAGGCTGTCCTCGACACGATGATCGACCCGTTCATGCTCCTCGGAGCTGTTCGCGACCAGCATCGAAGGATTGTCGACTTCGAGATTGCTGACGCGAACCTCGCGGCCCTCGCCGCCTATGGGGTGCGACGGGAGCAGCTCATCGGGCAGCGATTGAGCGTGCTGCATCCGGCAGTCAAGGACACTGAACTGTTCACCATGTACGTCTCGGTCGTCGAGGACGACAGGCGCCTGGTCCTCGACGACTGGGCCTTCCCTCGTGGCCCACACCAGGAGCGGGTCTTGCGCTATGACCTGCGAGCGGTCAAGGCCGGCGATGCGGTGAGCCAGACCTGGCGCAACGTGAGCGAGCGGTATGCCGCCAGTGAAGTGCTCGCCCGGTCCGAGGAGCACTTCAGGCTACTGGCAGAGAACTCGACGGATATCGTGATCCACGATGCGGGCGGTGTCGTCCAGTGGCTGTCGCCTTCAGTGCATGCAGCGCTCGGATGGGATCCGTCCGACTGGACCGGCCGGAGGTTCGAGGACTTCACCCATCCGGACGATGCTGCGATCGCAGCTGACCTGCGCTCAAAGATGCGGTCCGGGCGTGCACTGGGGGCAGTCCCTGCCACGGTGGACGGTCTCAGTGCTGCACTGCTCAAGTGGCTCGAGATCCGTGGCGAGGCACCGCCGGCGGGCCAGGACGGCGGTGTGCGCTATGGACTGTGCTGTGCCCAACCGGTCAGTGCGGGGATGACCCCGTCAGCGTGGCGCAGGCTGCAAAGACAGCGAAAACAGCCGCCGCCACCACCCGGGCTGCGGACCCAATGGACTTCGTAGGCACTCGC
>CALPZT020000394.1 GCA_943328365.2 Bifidobacterium breve
CGGCGCCATCAGGGCCGCGATGCGCGCCGCGAGCTGGGCGTCATCGACGTCGGGGGAGTCGATGGCAATCTGCTTCGTTCGCGACGTGTGACCGCTCGCCACTCGGACATGACGAGGCTTGACGCCGAGCGCATCGGCGATGGCAGCCACCACGGCCTCATTGGCCTTGCCGTCGACCGGCTGCGCATGAACTGCCACGACAAGTACCGGCGGGTCGCCGTAGCTGCCCACGACGCTCGATCGCGAAGCCCCCGGCCTCACGCGGATCGTGAGCCTCACCGCTGTTCCATCGTGATTCACTGCTCCCGCGGCGGAGAGCGGCTAGTTCAGCAGTCGAATCCTGACGAATTGGGCGCCATCAGCGGGATCGCCACGGTCGATTGCCACCGTGCCGACTGCCCCTGCGTAGTCGCCGGTTCCGCCCGTGACGACCATCCATTCGGTGGCGAGGTCGCTTGCGATGGAGATCGGACGGGAGAACGTCGACACGCCAAGGAGGGACCCGCCGGCGAGATCGATTCGACGTCGGGACGATTCGTAGAGAACCGTGACTCCGGCCTCGTCGGGTGCGTAGCAGGTGGTCATCAATATGCCGGTGCCAGCGGGATCCTGTGACCCGACCGTGCTGTAGGTGTTCGACACCGAGCCGACATAGACGAGGTCGCCGTCGAGCGAGACGACGGGTTTGCGAGCGACATCTGTTGACTTATACCGCAGCCGGGACACGCCCCCGGCCGTGTCGGCCGAGCCGAGGAGTCGGACCGTCAGGGAGGCAGGGTCGGCAGCGTTGTCGATGGTGACGGTGCCCCGTGCCCCCGCATAGAGGCCGGTTCCGCCGAGCACCTCATGGGTGATGACCGATGGTTCGCGGACTCCGCCGTTGCCCTGCTGCATCGAGCCGATCAGGAGCGTGCCGCCGCGCAGGCTGTAGGTCGCCGTCCATTGGGAGGTGACCGGGCCGCCGGGGATAGACACGCTGATCGCCTGCCGGTACCCGTTCCACGGCCGGGCGGAGCCCTGCCCGCTCGCGGTTCCGCCAAGGGCGGCGTACGACACGCTCGTGCCCTGATCGGCATCGGGCACCGTGACGCTGCCCGCTTCGGCGCTCGTCTGCGTGAGCCGAATGATGCTCACGTTGTCGGGATCGACAGCGACCGCTGGGAGCAGTTCGAAGGTGAACGAGTACTCGCCGGGGGACACCGGGCGGATCACGGCTGTCCCCCTCGCGCCCGAGTACGGGCCGGTGCCGCCGAGGATGACGAGCGTGTTGGGCCTGTCGGGCGGGGTCGCGGTGGGCTCGCTGGTGAACGCCTCAGTGAGCAGCATGCCTTCGGGCAGCCTCACCGTTACCTGGGTATCGCGCAGTTCGCGCCCGCTGCCGGTGTCGGGCACCACGACGACCGCGCGCGTGGTGAACGTGCCGACCTCCGTACCCGCAGCATCGAGCCGGACACTGCCCGTGGCAAACGTCGTGTCGCCGACTGAACTCTTCGCCGGTCCGACATTCGTCACGGAGCGGGTCTTGAAGCTGAGAAAGGTTTCGAGGGTTCGATTGGACGCGTTCGTCGCTGCCGTATCTGCCATCGCTGGTGCGACGCCGGTCGTGAGCGAGGCGAGCACGGCTGCGGCGAGGGCGGGCAGTGCTGCTCTGCGCAGGCGAGAGGTGGCTGAGACGGCACGATTCATCCAGATCGTCATTGGCATATCGTGACATCTGCGTATCGGTCGGGCGAATCCGGTCGGCGTAATCCGGCAGGTGGCGTTCGACAGCGTGGTGCAACCGCCTTGCGATCGGCATAGCGATGGTTTCGTTGTTGTCGCAAGGAGTTCGACGCTGCCGGTGTGCTGAGGCCTTGTCCGGATCGAGGCGGTCAGCGGGAGTGGCTCATCTGCTCGGCGTCGTCGACGGTCCTTCGGGCATCCATCATGTCGAATAGGCAGACTGACGCGGCCGGCTTGCGTCTCGTCCGGACACGAGGACTCTGAGCCGAGCTTCACCACTTCAACCAGTGTCATGATCAGGGGCACGACTCCATCGAACGCCGTACAGACCCGGGAAGAGGATGCTCCCTTCAAGATCTTCCTTCGCCTCACCACAAGCGAATATGATCCAACGGCGTTTAGAGGTCCGGATCGTGTGCGCTTGAAAGGTCGGAGGCAAGGAATGCGTTGGACGATCGGATTGCTGGGGATGGGCGGCATCGCCCTGTGCGTGCTGCTGACGGGCTGCGGAGGCGATTCGGCGGCGACCGACCGCCAGGCTGCCGCAAGCGAGAGTGTCCCTGTAGGTACGAAGATGTGCGTGAAGAACAACTCGTCCAAGACAGTTGACGTCGACTTCGGCTCGACCCTCTCGACGGGTCAAGAGCAGTGCACGGAGGGGGCGTCCCTCACCGGGTCAGACATCGCCTTCAATGTCAACGTCGACGGTGTGCAGGCAATGCAGGTCGTGGCCAACAACCCTTACATCGGGATGGGCTCCGTCAAGTTGATCCAGCCCGATGCCCTCGGACAGTGCCTCTATGAATCCGTTGCTGGCAAGGGCAAGAGCACGGCAAAGGAGGACGGGCTGCTGCGATACCAGTTCGAGCGACTGACCGTGCTGATCACCTCGGGTGACGACCCTCAGCAGATCGAGTGGAAGCTCACGCTTTCCGACCCAGGCAAGAAGTCTCCGGATGGCAACCCCGTGAAGTGCACGTAGCAGGCAACGAGTCGATCATCGCGGGGCTCTGACCGTTGGAGCGCTTGGAATCTGATGCGCTCGAGCATTCCGTCTTTCATGTTCGCAAACGTTGCCTGCAGGCACGCACGACGATGGACGGCCGAAGTACCGAGATTTCAACGCCTTGGACGGGGCGGCCGCAGCGGGTCCGGTCGTCCTGACTCAGAAGGGAGCGGGAGGCGGGTATTCTGTGCTGACCGCAGGGGCGGTAGCTCAGCTGGTTAGAGCCCCGGACTCATAATCTGGTCGTCGTCGGTTCGAGCCCGACCCGCCCCACCGAGGAAACCCGTTAAATGGCAACGGGTTTCTGCTTTGGTGGACTGGGTGTTCAAGCCCCTTGATGCCCGCTCGATACCTCTCGCTA
>CALPZT020000395.1 GCA_943328365.2 Bifidobacterium breve
AGGTGGCCGCAGTCGTCGGGGCCTTGGTCTGGGTGCTCGTCCTCGAGGCACTCATCACTGTCTTCGTCGACTGGATCGGCAAGTGGCTGCCCGGAGGCGCCCTCGATGCGGTGCTCCAGGCAACGAACGTCTCGGGTCGCGGCGGCAGCGAGGTGCTCTCAGTCGGCGCGGGGGCCGCCGTGCTCGTGGGCTATGCGGTGCTCCTCGGGGCAATCGCCTCCACCACGACCATGCGGCGCGACATCACCTGAGCCGCGTTCGCCCCTACCAGGGGATCACCTCACGGTCCTCCTCCCCTACCAGGGGATGACCTCACGGTCCTCCCATAGGAACCCGGAGGGCGCCGGCGATCCATCGGGGAGCAGCGAATCCCGAGTCGCAAGCCACACGATGGTGTCCGCTCCTTCCTCGGCTGAACGCGGGGCGTCCGGGCCGCCCATGTCGGTCCGGCAGTGGTTTGGGCACATTGCGTCGACGAGCACCCCGCGCTTGCCGAACTGCATTTCAGCGGCCAGGTTCTTCACGAGGGCGTTTACTGCAGCCTTGCTCACCCGGTAGGGAGCAAGACCACCCGACGTGCCGGGTCCGGTGAAGCGGCCGAGACAGGCACTGACAGCGATGATCCGGCCGACCCGCCGCTCGACCATGCCCGGACCGAACACGCTCATGGCATTGAAGACGCCGTCAACATTGATGCTCATCACTCGTTGCCACTCCGCGGCCGTCGTCCGCAGAGTCTTCGACATGCGCTCGCTCATCACGCCGGCCGATGCAATGAGGATGTCGGCCTCGCCGAGCGGCCCCAGTTCCGATGCCAGCGCCGCAAGGCTGTCGTAATCCGTGACATCGCAGGCCGCTCCGATGGCATCGATCCCCTGCTCCTGCAGTGACGCTGCCGCCGCGGCTGCCCTGGATGCGTCCTGTCCGATGAGGACGACCGTCGCACCGAGTGCGCCGAGGCCTCCGGCGGCCGCAAGCCCGATGCCCCGGGTGCCCCCGGTGATGATCGCCGTCGAACCCTCGATGCCGACCATGACCGTCCTCCTCGCTCATCGACGTGCGGTGAATTCGCGGGCGACCCCGCCTGCGATGGGCATCGCACCCACGGCTCAACCATTGCGCCTGCACTACTGTTGGGCAAGCGCAGCAGCGTGCAGCCCCAGTGTCGAATGCGCCGTATCGGCGCGCGCGAGAGGACCGATAGTGGCCACCGAACCCGCCGACCGACGATTGACCGGCTTCGGCCCGAACGAGTGGCTCGTCGATGAGATCTACGACCAGTTCCTCAAGGACAGGTCGAGCGTCGACCCGGCCTGGTGGGAGTTCTTCGAGGGCTACACGCCCGCAGACCACTCCCCTGTCGCAGCAGCCCATGCCGAGGCTCAGGCGGCCGCGACTCCGGCTCCCGCAGCTGAGTCAGCCAAGCCGGCCGCCGCTCCTGCTTCTCAGGCACCAGCACCCGCTTCCACCATGCCGGTCGAACCTCTCGCAGCCGCTGAGGTCACGATCCTTCGTGGAGCCGCCGCACGCGTGGTAACGAACATGGAGGCCAGCCTCGCCGTTCCTACCGCGACCAGCGTCCGGGCTCTTCCCGCCAAGCTCCTCATCGACAACCGGATCGTCATCAACAACCACCTCGCGCGCGCTCGAGGCGGCAAGGTCTCGTTCACCCACCTCATCGGATACGCCGTCGTCCGGGCCGCTGCCCAGATTCCGGCGATGAACGCCTCCCTCACCTCAGTCGATGGAAAGCCCGCGATCTCCCTCAATCCCGACGTGAACCTCGGCCTGGCGATCGATCTCGCGAAGCCCGACGGCACCCGGCAGCTGCTCGTCCCGAATATCAAGCGCGCTCAATCGATGGACTTCGCCATCTTCTGGGCGAGCTACGACGATCTCGTTCGCAAGGCCCGGGCCGGCAAGCTCACCGTCGAGGACTACGCGAACACCACCATCTCGCTCACGAATCCCGGGACCATCGGCACGAACCACTCGGTGCCCCGCCTCATGGACGGCCAGGGCTGCATCGTCGGCGTCGGGTCGATGGACTACCCGGCCGAGTGGGAGGGCGCATCCCCCGAGGCCATCGCGCGCAATGCCGTCTCCAAGATCCTCACCCTCACGTCTACGTACGACCACCGCATCATCCAGGGCGCGCAGTCCGGCGAATTCCTCGGACGCGTGCACCGGCTCCTTCTCGGCGACGACGACTTCTACGGCGAGATCTTCCGGTCGCTCCGTATTCCGTACGAGCCGATCCGCTGGGCGCGCGACATCTCATCGAGCCACGAGACCGACCTCGACAAGACGGTCAGGGTTCAGGAGATCATCCACGCCTACCGGGTGCGCGGCCACCTTATGGCCGACATCGATCCGCTCGAGTACCACCAGCGCATGCACCCCGACCTCGATGTCCTCCAGCACAGCCTCACCCTCTGGGACCTCGACCGCGAGTTCGCTACCGGTGGCTTCGGCGGCAAGCCCCTCATGAAGCTGCGCGAGATCCTCGGCGTCCTACGCGATTCGTACACGCGGACCGTCGGCATCGAGTACATGCACATTCAGGATCCAGACCAGCGCAAGTGGATCCAAGACCGCGTCGAGATCCCCCACACGAAGCCCGCCCGCGAGGAGCAGTTGCGCATCCTGCACAAGCTCAACGAGGCGGAGGCCCTCGAGTCCTTCCTCCAGACGAAGTACGTCGGCCAGAAGCGCTTCTCCCTCGAAGGGGGTGAATCGCTCATCCCGCTCCTCGACGCGATCCTTGGGGCCGCGGCTCACGATGACATCCTCGAGGTCGCGATCGGAATGCCGCATCGAGGCCGCCTCAATGTCCTCACGAATATCGCCGGTAAGTCCTACGCGCAGGTGTTCCGAGAGTTCGAGGGCCACTATGGCGAGGAGTCGGTCCAGGGCTCAGGCGACGTGAAGTACCACCTCGGCACGACCGGGGTCTTCACCTCGTCGGATGGAGCAACCACGGCCGTCTACCTCGCCGCGAACCCCTCGCACCTCGAGGCGGTCAACCCGGTGCTCGAA
>CALPZT020000396.1 GCA_943328365.2 Bifidobacterium breve
CACGCCCTGTGGCAATGCCCGAACCTGCTCATCACGGGCCACCTCGGTGGGAACACGAGCTCCTTCCCGCCGCGGGCCATTCGGCTTATCACTGAGCAACTGCGCCGTTGGCGGGCAGGCGAACCTGCGCTGCATGTCGTGGCTGGAGCGAATCCCTAGGCTTCGGCCATGCCTGGTGTCGTGAGGGTCCCGCCCCAAGCACGGCGAATCCTCCTCGGGAACAGCCTGTCGGCGATCGGCAGCGGGCTGACGATGCCGCTCCTCATCATTTACCTCGGGGAGGTCCGTGGTCTGGGGCTGACAATCGGTGGCCTGGTGGTCGCCTCGATGGCGGTGGTGTCCCTAGCAGCCTTCCCGCTTGTGGGGTGGGCGAGCGACCGGCGGGGGCCTAGGCCGGTCCTCATGACCGGACTGCTCGTGGAAGCCGTCGGCGTTGCGCTGCTTGGCACGGTGACGAGTGTGGGAGCGGCATTTGCCGTGGGGACCATCGTCGCGCTCGGCGGCGCAATGGCGTGGCCGGCGCAATCCGCGCTGCTCGGGCGAGTGACGAGCCAGGAGGCGCGTCAGCGGGTCTTCGGGATTCAGTTCATGCTCCTCAACCTGGGCCTGGGTGTGGGCGGGATCGTCTCCGCACTCGTCGTTTCGGAATCCGATCCGCAAACCTTCGTGTGGCTCTACCTTGCGGACGCTGCGACCTACCTCCTCTACTTTGGCGTCCTCCTGACGATGCCCGGTGTGGGGGTCGGCCGGGTCCCGGCAGCAAAAGCAGGGACCACCGAAGGCGGTGCACGAGACGCCCCGGCATCCGGGATGCGCCAGGTGCTCGCCGACCCGATCCTGCGGCGCGTCCTGCTCATTGCGCTCGTACTGCTCATGAGCGGGTACGGCGCACTCGAGGTCGGCGTCCCGATTTTCATCACGGTGATCAACGGGTTCTCCGTCTCATGGGTCGGCGTGAGCTTCGCCGTGAATACCTTCACCATCGTCGCGGCCCAGTTGCTGGTGCTGCGCTTCATCGCTGGACGTTCGAGGAGCTACCTCGTCCTCGCGGTCGCCATCATCTGGGGCCTGTCGTGGATTCTCACGGGGGCCAGCCTGCTCGCCGTCCCGGCCGTTGCGCTTGTCATGGTGCTGGTGGCATCTGGGGTTTTTGCGCTGGGGGAGACCCTCTGGGCCCCGGTGGCGCCATCGCTCGTGAACGACCTTGCTCCTGAGCATCTGCGCGGCCGATACAACTCCACCATGAGCCTCGTGTGGTCGATCTCGAGCATCATCGGGCCGGGGATCGCCGGGCTCATGCTCGGAGCTGGGCTCACGGTTGAGTGGATCGTCGTGCTCGTGGCTGGATGCGCGGCGGCCGCTGTCATGGCTGTCCGGTTGCGCGGGGTGCTCTCGGCGAAGCTCGACGGACGGGTGCCTGCTTGACGGTCGTGCGTGTCCCTGACGGTCGAGGGCCATTCGTGCCGTGACCGCTCTTGGCTACGATCGTCGCATGACTGACATGAAGCCTAGGAGCAAGGACGTCACCGATGGACTCGAGCGGTCGGCCGCTCGCGGCATGCTGCGTGCCGTGGGCATGTCAGACGATGACTTTACCAAGCCGCAGATCGGGGTGGCCTCAAGCTGGAATGAGATCACGCCCTGCAACCTTTCCTTGGCGCGCCTAGCGATCGCGGCTAAGGAGGGCGTGCACGCGGCCGGCGGATTCCCGATGCAATTCGGCACGATCTCGGTCTCGGATGGCATCTCGATGGGCCACGAGGGCATGCACTTCTCGCTCGTCTCGCGCGAGATCATCGCCGACTCGGTAGAAGCCGTGATGCAGGCTGAGCGACTCGACGGGATGGTGACATTCGCGGGCTGCGATAAGTCGCTGCCCGGCATGCTCATGGCTGCTGCGCGGCTCGATGTCGCGTCGGTCTTCGTCTACGCGGGTTCGATCCTGCCCGGGCATGTGAAGCTCTCGGACGGGACAGAGAAGGACGTCACCATCATCGATGCGTTCGAGGCGGTTGGCGCCTGCGCCCGCGGTCTCATGTCGCGTGAGGACGTCGACACGATCGAGCGTGCGATCTGCCCCGGCGAGGGCGCCTGCGGAGGCATGTACACCGCGAACACCATGGCGAGTGCTGCAGAGGCAATGGGCATGTCGCTGCCTGGCTCTGCTGCCCCGCCCGCAGTGGATCGCCGTCGCGATGGGTTTTCCCGTCGGTCAGGAGAGGCGGTCGTCGAACTTATCCGTCAGGGCATCACGACGAAGGACATCATCACGAAGCAGTCGCTCGAGAACGCGATTGCCGTCGTCATGGCGTTCGGCGGCTCGACTAACGCGGTGCTGCACCTCCTCGCGATCGCTCATGAGGCGCGTGTCGAGCTCGAGATGGAGGACTTCCACCGGATCGGCTCGAAGGTGCCACTGCTTGCCGATGTCAAGCCATTCGGGCGATTCGTGATGAGCGACATCGACAGGGTCGGCGGCGTGCCGGTCATCATGCGCGCCCTGCTCGATGCGGGGCTCATGAATGGTGACTGCATGACGGTGACCGGGAAGACGATGGCCGAGAACCTCGCGAACATCAACCCGCCGGATCCGGATGGCGACATTCTCTACGCGTCGAAGAATGCGCTCGCGAAGACCGGCGGCATCACGATCCTCAGCGGCTCCATGGCACCCGAGGGTGCCGTGGTCAAGAACGCGGGCGTCGCGGTCGACTCCTTCGAGGGCGTCGCTCGCGTGTTCGAGCGCGAGCAGTCGGCGATGGCGGCGCTCGAAGACAACACGATCCAGGCGGGCGACGTCATCGTCATCCGTTACGAAGGGCCCAAGGGCGGTCCGGGCATGCGCGAGATGCTCATGATCACCGGGGCGATCAAGGGTGCCGGGCTCGGCAAGGAGGTCATGCTCATCACGGACGGACGCTTCTCCGGGGGCACGACCGGCCTGTGCATCGGGCATGTGGCGCCGGAGGCGGTCGATGGCGGGCCGATCGGCCTGGTCAAGGATGGCGACCGGATCAAGATCGATATCCCGAATCGGA
>CALPZT020000397.1 GCA_943328365.2 Bifidobacterium breve
ATCGATCTTCTCGAGGGCGGCATAGAGCGGAAGCACCATGAAGGGCAGGAAGTTGTAGGTGAGGCCGGCGATGACCGCGATGCTCGTATTGAGGATGCGGCCATCCGGCAGCAGGTGAAGGGCGTTGAAGAAGGTGGTGATCGGGCTCTCGTCGGCGAGAAGCGTCTTCCAGGCGTAGGTACGCAGCAGGAATGACGCGAATGACGGGGCGATGACGAGCACGAGCATGAGGCCACGCCATCGACCCGACCGGAATGCGATGAAGTAGGCGAGCGGGTAGCCGATGATGAGCGCGAGAGCGGTTGCGATGCCCGCATAGGCGAATGAGCGGACGAACGCCGGCCAGTACTCGGCCAGGGCCGTTGCGTAGTTGCCGAACTCAAGGCCGAGTTGGTAGCGACCGGTCTTGCCCGGCACAGGTGACTGCAGGCTCGTGATGAAGAGCGTGACGAATGGAATGGCGAAGAACACCCCGAGCCAGGTCATGCCGGGGAAGAGCAGGAAGTATCCGGTTCGCGACTTTCGCTGCGCCACGACAGACGGCGGTGCCGCTCCTGATTCGAGCAACGGAGCCGATGGAAGGACGGGAGCCATGAGTACTACCCGCCAGCGCTGACGTCGAGGCCGAAGGAATGCTGCGGAGACCAGTGGACGACGACCTCATCGCCCACATCGCAACGGTCTCCGACGATCATGTTCTGCTCGAACACGATGAGCTCCTGGCCCCACGCTGCCTCGACGAGATACTGAGTCGAGACACCCGTGTACGAAACGTCGGTGACCCGACCCGACAGCACGTTGTGACCCTCGGGTACGAGCGCGGCATCCGGGGCATCGAGCACGGTCATCTTCTCGGGACGGACACCGAGGATGATCGACGAACCGGTGGCGAAGCTTCGGTCGCGCGGCAGCCGGAAGGTGCGTCCGTGGGCCGAAACGTCGACGAAGGCTCCCGCGCCCGAGGCCCGGCCCTCGATGAGGTTCGACTGGCCGAGGAAGTTCGCGACGAATACCGTTCGAGGCAGTTCGTAGATATCGGCCGGACTGCCGAGCTGCTCGATCCGGCCGGCATTCATGACAGCGATGGTGTCGGCCATCGTCATGGCCTCCTCCTGATCGTGCGTGACGTGCACGAAGGTCGTTCCCACCTCGGTCTGGATCCGCTTGAGTTCGATCTGCATCTGACGGCGCAGCTTGAGATCAAGGGCTCCAAGGGGCTCGTCGAGCAGGAGGACATCAGGCTTGTTGATGAGCGCCCGCGCCACCGCGACCCGCTGCTGCTGCCCACCGGACAGCTGGGTCGGCTTGCGCCGGGCCAGGTGCGCGAGCTCGACGAGCTCGAGCATCTGCTCGACGATGGGCTTGATGTTCTTCACGCCGCGACGTCGAAGGCCGAACGCGACGTTCTCGAAGATGTCGAGATGAGGGAACAACGCGTACGACTGGAAGACGGTATTGACCGGCCGCTTGAATGCACGCAGCGTGGTGACGTCGCGATCGCCGATCCGGATACTCCCCGACGTCGGATCCTCGAGGCCAGCGACCATGCGCAGGGTCGTGGTCTTGCCGCAGCCCGAGGCTCCGAGGAGGGCGAAGAAGGAGCCCGCCGGGATCGTGAGCGTGAGGTCGTCGACCGCGGCCACCTCGCCGAACTTCTTCGTGAGGTTCACGAGGTGGAGGTCTTCGACCCGATCAGTACCGCTCATGTCACCCACGACTGTCCCTCCCGATGCGATTGGTTGCGGCCCGCACGGTCAGTTGCCGATCGCCTTCTGGAAGGCTCGCTGGTAGGCGATGTCCTGCTCGGCCGTGAGCGTCATGAAGACGAAGCTGTTGTCAAGGGTTGCCGTGTCGGGGAAGATCCACTGGTTCTCGACAAGTGCTGGATCGATTGCTGCCATGGCCTCCTGCGCGCCCGCCACCGGCGAGATGTACTGCACGTAAGCCGCGACCTCTGCAGCGATCTTGGGGTCGTAGTAGTAGTTCATGATGAGCTCTGCGTTCTTCTTGTGCGCAGCGAGCGCCGGAATCAGCATGTTGTCGGTCCACAGCGTGCCGCCGGTCTCGGGGAGCGCAACCCCGAAGTCATCGCCGAGCTGGATCATGTCGCCGGACCAGCCGATGACAGCGATGACGTCGCCGCTTTCGAGCGCCCCCGCGTAGTCGTTGCCCGTCACCTGGCGAATCTGGCCATTGTCGATCTGCTGGGTGAGGGCCTCGATCGCCTGATTGAACTGGTCCTCGGTGAAGTTGCTCGGGTCATTGCCCTGCCACGCCATGATGACGCCCATCGTGTCGCGCATCTCAGACAGCACCGTGATTCGGCCCTTGAGCGCCGGGTTGAACAGCTGGTCGAGCGAGGTCATCGAATCGGTGCCGATCGCTTCTTTCAACTGCGCCTTGTTCCAGCCCAGTGCGCCGAAACCAGACTGCCACGGCAGCGAGTAATCGCGATTCGGGTCAAAGGAGACACCCTGGAGCTTGGGGATGAGGTTCACGGAGTTCGGGATGAGAGCCTTGTCGAGCTTCTGGGCGTAGCCGTTCTCGATCCACAGGGCGGCCATCCAGTCGGTGAGGACGACGAGGTCGCGAGCGATGTCCTGGCCCTGCTCGAGCTGGGTGCGCACCTTCGCGTAGAACTCGTTGTTGTCGTTGACGTCTTCGGTGTACGTCACTGCGACACCGGTGGCCGCCTGGAAGGCCTCGAGTGACGGGCGCTTGCCCGTCTCCTCGTCGATGTCAATGTAGAGCGGCCAGTTCGACCAGTTCGCAACCTTCTCGGTATCGGAGAGATCGGCTGCCGCGGCCGCACTCGGGGCACCAGTAGCGGACGCAGTGTCATCGCCGCCGGTGCCGCAGGCCGCAGCCGCGAGCGCAACGCCACCGATGCCGGCCGCCTGGAGAATCCGGCGACGGGAGAGGCTCGATCGCATGACTCCGGCGATCTCCAGCGCGGTGGTGCTCCTGTTGTCGGTCATTGCAATCCCTTCGAATGGACGTGCTCGCGGATACCTGCCATCAC
>CALPZT020000398.1 GCA_943328365.2 Bifidobacterium breve
CCCTCACTGCTCATGGCCGCGTCGTCCGTCGACCTGCCCGCGGTCGTCGTGCCCGGTGGCCCGATGCTCACCGGCACCTTTCGCGGCACAGCGCTCGGTTGCGGCACCGACGTGTGGCGGCTCAGCGAGGAGGTTCGCGGCGGGAAGCTCTCGCAGGATGATTTCGATCGCTCGGAGTCGTCGATGATCCGCAGTCGCGGCCACTGCAACACGATGGGCACTGCCTCGACGATGGGCCTGCTCGCGGAGGCGCTCGGCACGGTGATGCCCGGGCTCGCCGGCACCCCAGCCCCCGACAGCCGGTTGCTCGAAGGTGCCCACGCCACCGGGCGGCTGGCCGTCGAGCTCATCGAAGCCGACCGCCGCCCCAGCGCCGTCATGACAAAGGCTTCCTTTCATAACGCGATCGTGACGCTCGCCGCGATCGGAGGGTCGACGAACGCTGTCGTTCACCTGCTCGCGATTGCAGGACGTCTCGGCGTTGATCTCAATCTGGACGACTTCGACGAGATCGGCGCTGGCGTGCCGCTGCTCGTCAACCTCCAGCCCGCCGGCACGTACCTCATGGACGACCTCTACCGGGCAGGCGGGCTGCGGGCCGTCCTCGGACAGGTCGTCGACCTGCTCGACCCGACAGCGATCACCGTCACCGGCAAGCCGCTCGTCGACTATCTGCGCGACGCTCCGATCTGGGACCCGGATGTCATCCGCCAGCGCAGCGAGCCGCTGATCCCCGAAGCCGGCATCGCAGTACTTCGCGGCAACCTGGCCCCGGGCGGCGCGATCATCAAGCCGGCTGCGGCTTCGCCCCACCTGCTCCAGCACCGCGGCAAGGCCGTCGTGTTCGACACGATCGAGGACCTCCACGCGCGGATCGACGATCCCGACCTGGACGTCGATGCAGACTCGGTCCTCGTGCTGCGCGGCTGCGGACCTCGCGGGTATCCAGGCATGCCCGAGGTCGCGAACATGCCGCTGCCCCGCAAGCTGCTCGAGCAAGGCGTGCGCGACATGGTGCGCGTCTGCGACGGCCGGATGAGCGGCACCGCCTACGGCACGGTCGTGCTCCACGTGGCACCGGAGGCGGCGGTCGGCGGGCCGCTGGTCCTCGTGCAGGACGGCGACTTCATCGTGCTCGACGTCGCCGCCCGACGACTCGAACTCGATGTGCCCGACGACGTCCTCAAGCAGCGGGTACCGAGCACCGCGATGCTTGACGGGCTGGCGAACCCAAGCCGCGGCTGGGAGCGGCTCTATGTCGATCACGTGCAGCAGGCCGACACCGGTGCCGATCTCGACTTTCTGGTCGGGGGCAGCGGCTCCGCCGTAAGCCGTGAGTCGCACTGACTCCGCGCTCAACGCTGCCACGTCCGCTTGCACTTCGGAGAGCCTGCGTACGTCAAGGCGACGAGTTCCTCGAAGATTCAGTTCGCATTACTGGCTTGCGCCGCAGCGCCCTACTCGTGCGTAAATCGGATTGCTTCTTCTTGCAGGCGATCCTCAAGCCACGGAAGATCCTGCTGCACTGTCACGGTGACGATCGACATGTCGATGTACGCGTAGCCATGCGCAATACGGTTGCGCGTCGCCCACATCAGTGGCCAGTCATCGCCGAAGGCCCTCGTGCGCAACTCATCGGTGCCGTTGGCCAAGGCTTCAATGGCCGCAGCGAGTCGCAGGATCACGGCATCGGCGACCGTTTGGTCATCCAAGTCCCCACGCATCAGATGCTTGCGCAGAACAGAGAGGTGCATGAGTGCATCGGCGACGAGCTCCTCGTCGGAACGCCTCATATCGGCACCGCTTCACCTAGGACGTGGGTCTTGACGTTTGCGCGCAGACTCGACGCTGGAACGACATCAACGGGAGTGCCGAGTACCTCTTGAATCTTGCGCTCCAATCGGGCGACGTCGAAAAGGCTCATTGCCCTATCGAAATCGACGAGCAGGTCGATGTCGGATTCCTCGGTGTCCGTTCCTTTCGCGACACTGCCGAAGACACGGGGGTTGCGCCCTCCGTGGGATCGAATCAAGCGAAGGACGAGTTGACGATTCTCGGCGAGCGCTCGGCCGCGGGGTGTAGCGCCGTGAAAGCGCAGCAGGCGGGACACCTCCGGCTGACTGCGTCCGATCGCGGACGCGATTGCTCGCTGGCTCAGGCCCGCCTGCGCTCCGGTGCGAACAGCCGATACGAGCATCGCGCGCGAGCGTTCGTGCAATTCATCTGCTTCCAGCGCCTCGGCCGCTAGCTGCTCTTCGACAGATGACATATAGCAAATGCTATCAACAAACATTGTGCATGGTCATTCCACGGCGAGTGGCCGAGTCAGGAACCCGCACGCGAGTCAGAGCCCGACGGTTTCATCGCCTGCTCCATTCAAAGGGTGCTCGGTCTGACTCTCGAGACGATGACGGGCGACAGAAGAGTGTTGGCTCCGTCTGAACGTACGACTTTGCTCCAAGGGTGCAACTGAGCGCACAGCAGTCCGCATCCTGAAAGATCGGTCAGTGCCGATATGCGACAAGCCGGAGGTCGACATCAAGGACAACGATGTGGTGGTTTGCCTCGTTGATGCGGTAGCGAACCCGGACTCGCCGCACCTGGCCCGCCACAGTCCCTCGAATGGGTCCCGGAGCGGCATTCCAACGACTCTCGGACGCTGGTCAAGTGGACCGGTGATGAACTCCCACGCCGCAAAGGCCGCGGCCGCGGAAAGGACATCGGTGAGCGCGCGTCGGGAGCCAGGAGCCAGGACGATCGTGTCTGCCTCGCTGTCCGGAATGTCAGCGCCCTCGGGGCTCGCGGACTCGCCGTTCGGCCATGAGTTTGGCCATTCCCTCGGCTGTCGTCAGGTCGTCAGCAGTGGCCGCGGCTTCTGCTTCGCGGACTCTGGACATGGCGGAGTTGTCACGGAGCAATTCGATCGTGGCTTCGAGGGACTCAAGGTCCTCGGCCGAGAGCAGGACGACGTACTCACGGCCGTTGCGAGTCACGTGAACGCGTTCATGGGTGC
>CALPZT020000399.1 GCA_943328365.2 Bifidobacterium breve
GTGGGCATCACCGCGCTTGACAGACCAAAGGAACCCATGACGCCTGCACGGTCTTGTCTGCGGGTCATTCATTCAGCCGGCGCTGCTGCTCTCGTTGCATTCGAGAGCCGAGGGCGGCGATGAACACGTCCGGTCAGGGGCGAGGCATCGGCATGACCTGGGTCACCATGGCCCTCCTCACGACAGCAGCCGTTGCAAGTATCCGCGTGCTGCCGGCGATGGCTCCTTACGGCTTGGCCTCCATCTTCATGTACGTGCTGCCGGCGATCGTCTTTCTCGTGCCGGTTGCGCTCGTCGCAGCCGAACTCGCCAGCGGCTGGAATGGTGGCGTTTTCGGCTGGGTTCGAGCGGCGTACGGGGATCGGCTCGGATTCCTCGCAATCTGGCAGCAGTGGATGTCCGTGGTTGTCTGGTTTCCGGCGCAACTTGCCTTCTTCGCCGGGGCCCTCGCGTATGTCTTTCAACCAACGCTCGCAGCCAACGGACTCTTCGTCGGATCGACGATCCTCATCGTCTACTGGATTGCCACGATGATCTCCCTGCGCGGCATGAGCTACACGGCGTTCGTAGGAAGCAAGGGGCTCGTCATCGGCACCCTCGTGCCAGCGGCAACGCTCGTCGTGATGGCGATCATCTACCTTGCTGACGGTGGGCAATCGCAGTTGCCGACAGGGTCTGCCTCCGACTACCTACCAGCCTTCACCGGTATCGCGAGCATCGTGCTCATCGTGAGCAACTTCCTCGCCTACGCTGGGATGGAGGTCAATGCGGTGCACGTGACCGACATGATCAACCCCCGGAAGGGTTTCCCGAAGTCGATCGGCTTGGCATCGATCCTCATCCTGCTCGTCTTCATACCGCCCACCCTGGCGATCGCCGTGGGTGTGCCTGCGGCTGGCATCGACCTCACCACCGGAGTGATGCAGGCATTCGACGCATTCTTTGACCGTGTCGGCATACCCTGGGGCACCAACGCTATGGGCCTGCTCATCGTGGTCGGGATCCTGGCCAGTGTTGTCACATGGATACCCGGGCCGAGCCGGGGTCTGCTGCTCGTCGCGAGAGGCGGATACTTGCCGCGGGCGCTACAGAAGACGAACGGGGCCGGCGTTCAGGTCAATATCCTCATCGTGCAGGGCATTCTCGTATCCATCCTCGCACTGTTCTTCGCGGTCATTCCCGATGTCAATTCGGCCTTCTGGATCCTGACGGCGATCGCTGTCCAACTGGACATGATCATGTACATGATCCTCTTCATGACCGCACTGAAATTGAGGCGAACCCAGCCGGATGTACCGCGCGGGTTCAGGGCCCCTGCAATGCGACTCGTCGGCTGGGTTGGCTTCATTGCGAGCATGCTCGCCTTTACCCTCGGGTTCTTCCATACCCCGGAATCGTCCATGAACAACGTCGTCCATATCGCATTGCTGCTCCTTGGAATCGTGATACTCGGCGGTGGGCCGCTCCTGTTCTACAAGTTCAGGAAGTCCTCCTGGGACCCGGCCAACGATTCCGTGCGCATCACGGACGAACGCAAGGGTTGGCCGGCCGTCACGGATCAATGAGGACGCAGCGCCGTGAACTCTCAGATATCCAATCCGAAGACAACCCGACCCCACCGGTAGCTGTTCGGGCACGGCTAGCCGGGGCGCGCTGCTCCGGACTCATGATCGCGCCTCGCCCGGATCGCGACACTGCCGACCGCCCGGTCGTGCAGGCCCCGTCCGACGCTGTCGTACACGACGGCAGGGATGACGATGCAGATGAGGAGGGTGCGGACAATGACGCGCCAGAACGCGAGTCTGCCACCGCCGAGGCGTACTACCGAGATTCCGAGCAGTCGCTGCCCGAATGATGCCGAGATGAGCCAGGTGAAGAGCGTGACCTCGGCGATGAAGATGAGGAGTATGGAGAAGGACGATTCTGGAGACCCGTAGGCGAACTGGCCGAAGATCACCCGCGACAGCAGGATGCACGCGAGCCAGTCGATGGCGATAGCGGCAACCCGACGGCCCAGGCCCGCGACCTCGCCAGGGAGCACGAGTGTGTTGGGAGGCGGATTCGTCACGTAGTGCAGGCTACCGCCCGCAGGTCGGGAGCGCCCGCCTGCGTGAGCCGAGTGCGTTAACACGGTTGAAACAATCGAGACACCCACGCGTCACGGCCTGTTCCTAGAGTTGCGAGGGTTCGCAGGGAGTTACCCGCGATATTCCATCAGCGAGGCGAAGCCCCCCGGGGCTAGAGACAGCACCAGCCAGGTGCAGGAGGAATCATGTTCAAGAATTCGCACGAGGTACTCAAGTACATCAAGGACGAGAACATCCGCTTCGTGGATGTTCGCTTCATCGACCTACCCGGCGTGATGCAGCACTTCAACATGCCGGTCGAGTCATTCGACCAGGCCGTCTTCGATGATGGCCTCATGTTCGACGGCTCGTCGATCCGCGGCTTCCAGGCCATCCACGAGTCCGACATGAAGCTCATTCCGGATCCGACGACCGCCTTCATCGACCCGTTCCGGTCGGCGAAGACCCTCGTCATGAACTTCTCGATCCGCGACCCGTTCACCGATGAGCAGTACAGCCGCGACCCGCGCAACGTGGCCGCGAAGGCCGAGGCCTACCTCGCCTCGACCGGCATCGCCGACACCGTCTACTTCGGTGCCGAGGCCGAGTTCTACGTCTTCGACGACGTCCGCTTCGAGACGAACCAGCACGAGTCGTACTACCACATCGACTCGATCGAGGGCGCCTGGAACACCGGCCGCTCCGAGGAGGGCGGCAACCGCGGCTACAAGACCCGCTACAAGGGCGGCTACTTCCCCGTGCCGCCGGTCGATCACTTCGCCGACATCCGCGACGATATGGTCACCAAGCTTCTCGAGGTGGGCCTGCACGTCGAGCGCTCGCACCATGAGGTCGGCACCGCAGGCCAGGGTGAGATCAACTACCGGTTCAACTCCCTCACCGCAGCCGCTGACGAGTTGATGCTCTTCAAGTACGTCA
>CALPZT020000400.1 GCA_943328365.2 Bifidobacterium breve
CGAGGAGATCGTCGGCGAGATCGCCGACGAGTACGACACTGCGGCGCCTGAGGTTGCCGACATCGGCGGCGGCGCTTACCGAGTCAGCTCGCGGCTTCACGTCGAGGACTTCGCCGAGCTCATCGGATCCCAGATCGACGGCGAGCAGGAGGGCGTCGACACCGTCCTCGGCTTCATGGCCAAGCGACTCGGCCGGGTCCCGATCGTCGGCGCCGAGGTCGAGGAGCATGGGTTCCGGCTGACGGCTGAGCAGGGTGCGGGGCGCCGCATCAAGGTGTCGACGATCCTCGTCGAGCCGTTGTCGTCGCTCGCCCAAGGTGGTGGAGCCGATCATGAGTGATGAACTGACCGACGAGGACGCCAAGCTCGTCACGCTCGCCCGAGGCGCCCGCGGCCGAATCGGTGCGCCAGAAGGCGCCGCGATCCGCGACGACATGGGGCGCACCTACTCGGGTGCGACGATCAACACGGAGTCACTGCAGCTCACCGCATTGCAGCTTGCAGTTGCGCAGGCGATTGCCGCGGGCGCAGGCGGCGTCGAGTGTGCCGTGATCGTCGGCACCGGCGACGCTCCTGACGTCGCGTGCGTCGTGGATCTTGGCGGCTCCGGCGTTCCCGTCATCCTGTGCTCGTCCGACGGCTCGATCCGCGCTCGGCTTTCCACATGAGCCCGAAGGGCCGCGCGAGCCTTGCTGTCCTTGGCGCAGCGGTCCTCTTCGGAACCTCCGGCACATCGAAGGCGCTCCTCATCCCTGATGTGGCCCCCATCTCGGTGGCGGCGCTTCGACTCGTGGTCGGGGCGGCGGGGCTCGTGCTCTTCGTCCGCTGGATCGGCCGCACCGACCAGTTCAAGGCGCTGCTGCGTCGCCCGATCATCTGGGGCATGGGGGCGGCAGTCGCCGGCTACCAGGGCATGTTCTTCATCGCGCTGGGCCGCACCGGCATTGCCGTTGGCACGCTTGTCTGCCTCGGCTCTGCGCCGCTCATGGCGGGCTTGCTCGGCTGGCTCGTGCGCGAGGGCGCACCCGGCTGGCTCTGGGCCGGGGTTACCGCGATTGCGGTGACGGGTCTGGCGATGCTCACCCTCGGCAGCGAGATCGCCCCCGATCCGGTTGGCATTCTCGCGGCGCTCGGCGCGGCGGCCTGCTACGCCGGCTACACCGTGTTCGGGGCCAGGCTGGCACGAGACGGCTTCGACTCGTCCGCCGTCATGGCCGCGCCCTTCGCCATCGCCGCCGTCCTCCTCCTGCCCTTCCTCCTTATCGGAGGCACCTGGTGGGTGTCGGGCGACGGACTCGTCATCGCCCTGTGGCTCGGGCTCGCGGCGACCACGGGCGCCTACATCCTGTTCGGCAAGGGCCTGACCCTCCTGCAGCCGGGCCATATCGCGACCCTCACGCTCGCCGAGCCCGTCGTCGCGACCATGCTCGGGGTTTTCGTGCTTGCCGAGGCGATCTCGGTCCAAGGCTGGATCGGCTGCGTCCTCGTGATCCTCGCCCTCGCGCTGCTCGGCGTGATGGAGAATCGGCGCATTGATGCGAAAGTGAGCGCATGACACATCGCAGTGGGTTCGTCTCGATCGTCGGACGGCCGAATGCCGGCAAGTCGACCCTCACCAACCGGCTCATCGGTCACAAGGTGGCGATCACCTCTGACCGGCCCCAGACCACCCGGCGCCTCATCCGCGGCATCCTCACCACTGACGATGCGCAGCTCATCATCGTCGACACCCCCGGCCTCCACCGGCCGCGGACCCTGCTCGGCGAGCGGCTGAATGCGTCCGTTCGAGAGGCCTGGTCGAGCGTCGACGTCATCGGCCTCTGCCTGCCCGCGAATGAGGAGATCGGCCCGGGGGATCGCTTCATCGCCAAGCAGGTCATCGCCCTCGGCCGCACTCCGATCGTCGTCATCGTGACGAAGGCCGACCGGGTGAACAAGGACCAGCTCGCGCAGCGCCTCTCCGAGGTCGGCGAGCTGGCCGAGGAGCTCGAGTGCACCTGGGCCGAGGTCGTGCCGGTCTCGGCGGTCTCCGGCATGAACGTCGAGGTGCTCACCGAGCAGCTCATCGCGCTGCTGCCCGAGGGTCCGCTCCTGTACCCGGACGCCGAGTTCAGCGACGAGCCCCTCGAGATCACGATCGCCGAGCTCATCCGCGAGGCGATGCTCGAGGGGGTCGAGGACGAGCTGCCCCACTCGATCGCCGTGGTCATCGAGGAGATGGGCATGCGAGAGGGCCGGCCGCCGGATCGGCCGCTCATGGACATCAGGGCGCAGCTGTTCGTCGAGCGCGATAGCCAGAAGGCCATCGTCATCGGCAAGGGCGGTGCGCGCCTGAAGCAGGTGGGCACGCGGGCGCGCAAGGAGATCGAGGCGATCGTCGGCACGCCGGTGTATCTCGATATCCACGTGAAGCTCGCGAAGGACTGGCAGAAGGACCCGAAGAAGCTGCGCCGCCTCGGCTTCTAGCGCTGATCGACCGTGGCGGGCGCTGTTGAGCGGTGCCTTGATTCCAGGCCGGATAGGTGTTACGAATGCTGACATGCTTTTCGGATTGCGGCGTTCCTCGCCGAATAGGGCCGTGCGCACGGTGCTTGTCGGCATTGCGCTCATGGCTGCATTGGGAGCGACGGCTGCGTGTGGAGTGAATCCCAGTACGACTGGTTCGAGTGGCGGAACGGTCGTTACGTGGACAGTCCGTGATGCTGTCGTGCAGATGGGATCGGCGAGCGACGGGGCGTTCTCGGCACAGGTGGGCCAGGGCGGGTTGCCGAGTGCTTCGGTTTCCCCCGTCGGGGGCAACCCGTTGACCTATCGCGTTCTGACTCCGGCCGATGGCGCGTTTGGCTTGAACACGGCCGGATGCAGGATGGTCGGCGCGATCGACGGGATCGTGTCGTATGTGCGTCCCGGGAGATGCGGCATCCGTGCGGAACGCGCGGCGAGCGAGAGCCCCACCGCCGCATACGATGATGCGGTCTTTGAATTCCGTGGCCCCGCCCGCG
>CALPZT020000401.1 GCA_943328365.2 Bifidobacterium breve
CAACTTTGCCGCGGTCGCGGCCCTGCCCGCTCTCCTTCTCATCCTCGGCACCTCGCAGTGGGCAATGCTCGCCATCCTCATCAGCCTGGCAGCCGTGACCTTCCGATGGTTCCTCGGCAACTACGTCATCGCGAGTTTCGCCCTCGGGGGGACGATCCTGCTCCTCGACTTTGCGACGAATCCGGCGGACGACGTGTTCGCCGCCCGCTTCTTGGCGACAGTGGTCGGTGCGCTCATCGCGATCCTCGTGCTCCTTGCGATCCCGGGGTGGTCGCGGTCGGTGGCCCCCGCCCGGGTCGAGGCTCTCGTCGTCGCGCTGACGAGATGGCGCGCCGATCTCGTCCGACGATCGAATGATCGCGACAGCGTCGACGACTCGGCCCTTGATGCGGACGTTGCCGACTCCCGACGTGCCATCATCGACCTTGAGCCGACAGTCACCGGGGTCCTGCTCGAGCCGGGGGGTCGCGGCCACCCCGTCGAGCTGGCCATGGTGTTCGCATCGGGGGCTCGCGAGCTTGCCGCGCTGACGGCCACCACCTACGCGCTCATCACTCTTGAGGGAGCATCCGCCGATCACTCCGCCGAGAAGCGAGATTCCCTTGCGGCGCAGGCGCATCTGGCGTCGATCGCAGCCGATCTCGACCGCTCGGTGACGGCCTATCGCGACGCCATCGCCGCGGCCAGCGATGACGAGCAGGGACCGCTTCATTGAGCGGGGCTCATCGCCATGGTGTTGAGCGACCCGGAGCGTCCGGAGCCCGGACCGCGTGACGCTGAGCGAAGACATGGACGGTAGACATCGGCAATGCCGTGGCAGAACATTGGTCCATGACCATGAACATCAAGAGCAAGGCGGCACACGACCTCGCCAAGGAACTCGCTGCGCTCGAGCACACCACCGTGACAAACGCCGTCACCATGTCCCTGCGCGAGGCCCTCGAACGTCGCCGAGCCGAGGTGGTGGCCGAGCAACGGCGCACACGGATTCACGAGATCGCCGATCGATTCACCGAGCAGATCCGCACCAACCCGGGCCCGTCCCTCTGGACGGTGACTGAAGATCTCTACGACGAACGAGGGCTTCCTCGATGATCGTCGATGCCTCGGCGCTTCTCGCCATCCTGCTGAGCGAGCCCGAGCGAACGGCACTCGAAGAGAAGCGCGCCCAGAGTCCTGCGCCGCGCATGCCTGCGGGCACTGTTCTCGAAGGGAGCATCGTCGTGGACTCAAGGCTTGACCCCGTCACGACCCGGCTGTTCGACGACCTGATTGCCAGCTCAGACGTGATCATTGAACCGGTCACCTATGAGCAGGCACTCATCGCACGGCAGGCCTACCGCGACTTCGGCCGCGGAAGCAAGAGCGCAGCACGCCTGAACTTCGGTGACTGCTTCTCCTACGCGCTCGCCAAATCCCGTGACGAGCCGCTCCTGTTCAAGGGCGACGACTTCATCCACACCGATATTCGCCCTGCCCGGTGACATTCGCGCACTCCTCGTATGTCATTCTTACTATCTCGAGTGTCATTCCCGCCATCCGAGACTCCTCCGATGGATGGAACTTCCCGTGCTCAAGACAGCAGTACGCGTGTGCCTGGCCGTTGCCGCATCGGTAATCCTCCTGGCACCTGCAGCCAGCGCCGCTCCCTCCTCCGGCGGAACCACCTTCGTCCTGTACATCGAGAACCGAGGCATCGCGCGAATCGATAACAATGCCCAGGGTCCCGATAACGGCGATCTCGTTCACCGCGAACTCGCCATTTCACGCACCCTCAAGGGTCCGGTCATCGGCGTCACGTACTCGCAGTCGGAGATCATCGCCTACAACCCCGAGTCGAAGATCGATGTCAGGGCGGTCGACATCGAGGATTCGCTTCCCGGCGGCTGGATCTTCTATCGGGGCGTCACCCAACTGCCCATCGGAACATTGCCCCAGCCGGGCTGGACATCGACCTACGCAGTCATCGGCGGCACCGGCAAGTTCGCGGGCGCGCGCGGAGTCAAGCGACTGACCCTGCTCGCGGATGGCATCACCTTCAAGGCGGTCATCACCCTCGTCAAGTAGTCGGGCGGGCCACAGTCGCTCAGGGCGCGGAGATCGGGACGGCTCGGAACACCCGCGTCTGGTCCGACATCGTGGTGATGGTCTTCGACCAGGTGGCTCCGCTGCCCGGCGGGATCGTCCATGACTGCACGGCGTTCGCGGCCGAGGCATTGAAGTTGCTTACCGGAACCTTCGCGAAGTCGTCGTAGAGATAGACGTTGTAGCCGCGGGTGGAGTCGGGGATGGTGACCGTGGCGGTGAGGTCGATCGCCCTGGGGGCAGGCGGTGCGACGAGCCGATCATCATCCTGCGCCCCCTCGCCGTCGGTGCTCGACGTGAGCCGCACCGGGATCGTCACGCCGTCGAGGTCTCTCACCCCGGTCACTGCCGTGGCGTAGTTCATCGGCCGATTGAGGAGGGAGTAGGCCGGCGCGTCCGGGTCGTTTGCCTGCCCCCTGCTTTTCTGGAAGGCGTTGAACCGGTAGCGAAACATGGCGTCGGACGGCGCAGCGCTGCCGTCGACCCCATTGTCGCTGAAGGTGATCACATCGGTTGGACGATACCTGCGATCGGCTGCAGAAAGAGGCGACCGCGACCCGATCCCGGTCACCGGGACGATGTGGTCGTACTCAGAGCTGCCGGCCGAATCGTCCTCAAACTCCGACATGTTCACGAGCACTCCGATGATCACCGGATACCCGCGCAGCACCATCGACTTCACCCACGTGAGGTACGAGCGTGTCGACCGCTGCGACTCGCTGTCGAACGGCACCGCCTGCAGCCGCATCCGCTCGGCTGCCTCGACATCGTTCACTCCGATGAGCAGCTGGCTCTCCTCCTCCGTTTGGGGCGTGCCCGGGGACGCCAGGCTCCGCGCCGTCCACTGGGAGGTGTACTGGCCGTAGTACATGCCGGCGCTGATGAAGCTGACCTCGCCGCAATAGCCGTAGTTCG